>NZ_JBHXLV010000061.1:0-32620 GCF_042721685.1 Streptomyces sp. NPDC058459
GCGGAGGCCCGCTCGGCGGGGGCCGCGCGGGCCTCCGGCCGCTGGCTGCACTTCGTGCACGCCAAGGACGGCCTGCCCGCCGGAGCCCTCCGGCTGCTCGCCGAGCGCACCGCCGAACTGGACGAGCGCGCGGATGTCGTCCTGCTGGACCACGTCACCACCACCTGGCGCACCACCGCCGTCCCCTCCCGCGACGGCAGCCTGCTCGCCGGGGCCGGCCGTGCCGCCGTCACCCTGGACGACTCGCCCGACCTGCTCCGCCTGACCCCGCTGCTCGGCACCCGCGCGGTGCGCGCCGCGTTCTGGCGGGCGCACTCGGAGGAGTTCGCGAGCGGCGACGAGAACTTCACCGCCCAGGCCGTCCTGCTGCGCGCCGGCCGCGTGGCCTGCCTCGACCAGACGGCCTACGACGACCGCAGACTCCGCCCGGAGAGCCTGCCCCCGCGCACCCCCGAGGACCGCTACGCCCTGATCGGCCGCTACGAGCGGCTGCTCGCGCTCGCCGAGGGCCGCCGCCCGGTGCGTGCCGTGCTGTACGGGCTGATGGTCCGCGACCTGGTGCGGGTCTTCGCCCGCGAGGACCTGCCCGAGCCGGTGGCCCGCGAGTTCTTCCGCCGTGCCTCCGCCGCCGCCGTCCGCTGGCGCCCCGAGGGCCACCAGCGCCCGGCGGGCCTGGAGGGCGTACGGCACGCCCTGCTGGAGGACGGCGCGTACACCAGGTACCGGGCGCTCCAGACCGCCAACCGCACCCGGCGCGCGGCCCGCAAGGCCGTCCGCGCCCGCAAGCGCCGGCTCGGGGTGCGGCTGCGCGAGCAGCAGTACCGCAGGGCGCTCAGCCGGCCCCTCGACCCGGACCTGGCCGTGTTCGCGGCCTACTGGGACCGGGGGGTCGCCTGCAATCCGGCCGCCATCGCCGCCAAACTCGCCGAACTCGCCCCGCACATCCGCCCGGTGTGGGTGGTGACCAGGGAGAACGCGGCCCTCCTGCCGCACGGCACCGACCACGTGATCCCCGGCACCCGCCGCTACTGGGAGACGCTGGCCACCGCGAAGTACCTGGTCAACAACGTCAACTTCCCCAACGCGGTGATCAAGCGCCCCGGCGCCGTCCATCTCCAGACCCACCACGGCACCCCGCTCAAGCGCATGGGGCTGGACCAGCGGGAGCACCCGGCGGCCGCGCAGGGGCTGGACTTCGCCGCGCTGCTGTCCCGGATCGACAAGTGGGACTACAGCGTCAGCGCCAACAGCCACACCACCCGGATGTGGGAGCGCGCCTACCCGGCCCGCTACACCTCGCTGGACCACGGCTATCCGCGCAACGACGTCTTCTACACCGCCACGGCCGCCGACGTCCGCGCCGCCCGCGAACGCCTCGGCATCGCCCCGGGCCGCACCGCCGTCCTCTACGCCCCGACCCACCGCGACTACGAGGCCGGGTTCACCCCGCGCCTCGACCTCGCCACCCTCGCCGACCGGCTGGGCGAGGACACGGTGCTGCTGGTCCGCGCCCACTACTTCTACGGCGGGGGCGCCGCCTCCCCGCTGACCGGCCTGCGGCGCTCCGGGCGCCTCATCGACGTCTCCGCCTACGACCCGGTCGAGGAACTCTGCCTGGCCGCCGACGTGCTGGTCACGGACTACTCGTCGATCATGTTCGACTACGCCAACCTGGACCGCCCGATCGTCGTGCACGCCGACGACTGGGAGACCTACCGCACCACGCGCGGCGTCTACTTCGACCTGATGGCCGAGGCCCCCGGCCGGGTCGCCCGCACCCAGGAGGAGCTGACCGAGATCCTCACCTCGGGCGCCTGGCGGGACGAGACCGCGGCCAAGGCCCGGTCGGCGTTCCGGCGGCGCTTCTGCGAGTTCGACGACGGCCGGGCCGCCGAACGGGTCGTACGGCGGGTGTTCCTCGGTGAGCCCGAGGAGGCGCTGCCGCCCGTGCTGCCGCTGGAGGAACGTACCCCCGCCCCGACGCCCGAGGAGCTCGCAGGATGACGACCCCCGACGTCACGGTCACCGTCATCGGCTACAACGACGCCGCCCGGCTGCCCCGCGCGGTGGCCTCCCTGCGCGCGCAGACCCACGAGAACATCGAGATCGTCATCAGCGACGACCACTCCACCGACGACACCCCCGAGGTGGCCCGGCGGCTGGCCGCCGAGGACAGCCGGGTCCGCTATCTGCGGCTGCCGGAGAACAGCGGCGGGTGCAGTGCCCCGCGCAACCGGGCCATCGACATCGCCCGCGCCCCGTACCTGATGTTCCTCGACAGCGACGACGAACTCCCGCCGCGCGCCGTGGAACTGCTGCTGGCCGCGCACCGGGAACGCGAGGTGGACTTCACCATGGGCGCGGTGCGCCGGGTCCGGGTGGACAGCGGCCGCCGCAGCACCTGGATGCCGCACCTGGTCCGCGAGCGCCGCACCCTGGAGGGCATCGCCGCCGACCCCCGGCTGCTGTTCGAGCACCTCTCGACCAGCAAGATGTACGCCCGCTCCTTCCTCGACCGCCACCAGCTGCGCTTCCCCGAGGGCATCCACTACGAGGACCAGCTCTTCTCGGCTCAGGCGTACGGTCTCGCGCGGGCGTTCACGATCATCCCGGACCCGGTCTACGTCTGGTACATCGAGCCGTACGCGGCCGAGTCCAGCGCCTCCATCTCCAACCAGCGGCACAAGATCTCCAACGTCGCCGACCGGGTGCACGTCCAGCGCCTGATCGACGACTTCCTGGTGGAGAGCGGTCAGGCGGGGCTGCGCGAGGACAAGGACTTCAAGTTCCTCAAGCACGACTTCCGGATGTACGCGGGCGACCTGCCCTACCGGGACGACGCCTGGCTGGCGGAGTTCGCCGAGATCATGAACCCGTACCTGGACACGCTCGCCGAGGGCGCCTACGCCCGGCTGCCCCGCCCGGAGCGGGTGGTGCTGGAGCTGCTGCGCACGGGCCGCCCCGACGGGGTCCGGCTCGCCGCGCGCGGCCTGGGACACCCGGTGGCGCCCCGCGAGGTCACCGCCGGCGCGGACGGCACGCCCTACTGGGGCCGCTCGGTGCCCGCCACCGAGCGGGGGCGCCGCGAACTGGATCTGTCCGACCTGGAGCTGGAGACCCGCCCCTTCTCCACCGCCTGCTTCCGGCACGAGATCACCGGCCTGCGCCCCGGCCCCGGCCCCGCGCTGACCCTGACGGTGCGCACCTACGACCCGGGACTGCGGCTCCCGGTGGGCCCGCAGCGGGCCGCGCTGCTGCTCTCCCCCGGCCGGCGCCGGCTCACGGTGCCGTTCCGGCTGGACCCGGTGCGCCCCGGCGTCTTCGAGGGCCGCGTCCAGCTGGACCTGACCCGGGCCCGGCTTCCTCTCCAGGGCTTCGAGGGGGTCCGGCATCCTCAGCTCCGGCTCCAGCAGCAGGGGCTCGCCCACTCGGGGCTGCTGCTGGCCCCGCTGCTCTTCCCGGCCCTGACCGCGCGAGTGGAGTCGGGCGCCACCGCGCACCGGATCACGGTCGAGCCCGAGGGCCGCAACCCCGGCCGGCTCCAGGTCCGCTGGCAGCCGGTGGGGATCACGGCACGGATGCTGCGGCCGGTGGTACGCGCGGTGGACCGGCCCCGGCTGCGCGACGCGCTCCGGCTGGTGACCAGCGCGCTGAAGTGAGCCGCGCTCAGCCGCGCACCTCGTAGAGCACCTGGCCGGCCGGGCCGGTCGTCACCGGGCGCAGCCACGGCTCGGCGTCGGCGGCCGGGCCGATCACCCAGCGCACCCCGTACCGGCGCGCCATGGTCCGCCGGGCGCCGGAGGAGGTGTCCGGCGCGAAGTACCGCTCGACCGCCGCGTCCCGGCCGCCCTGGTCCGGCAGGAACACGTCCGGGTAGCCGGGCGCCACGGTGTACGGGCCGTACGCCGGGATCTGCCGGGACGGCACCGTACGGGCCATCACCACCTCCCCGTAGCCGACCCAGGGTGTGATCCAGCGGTAACCGACCCACGGCGGGCGGTACTTGGCGGCGAGCGGGGCGGGCAGCGCGTCGCGCGGGACCACATAGCCGAGCATCCCCGCCTGGCCCCAGGCGCCCACGGCCAGGGCGGCCGCCAGCACCCCGGCCCAGCCGAGCCGGACCGCCCGCCGGCCGGCCGACACGGTCTCCAGCGCGGCCGCGAGCTGGGCCGGGATCAGCGCGGCGGGCGCGGCCCGGCCCCAGGAGTAGTGCCCGGTGAGGCCCCCGGCCGCGAACAGCAGGGCGCCGAGCGCGAAGAACAGCACCAGCGGGTCCCGGTGGTCGCGCCGCCACCGCGGTACGAGTGCGGCCACCCCGAGCAGCGCCAGCCCGAACCGGCCGGGCAGGTCGGAGTAGAGCGAGCGGTGGATCGCCTCAAGCCCGGTGCCGGCGGAGAACAGCGCGAAGAAGTCGTAGTACGGCCACAGCCACAGCAGGACGATACCCACGGCGAGCGCGGCGGCGAGCCTCGGGAGGAGGTTGCGGTCCGGGCGGGCGGCGAGGACCGTGGCGAGGGCGCCGAGGGTGGCTACCACGCCGGTGAACTGGTGGCAGAGCAGGATCAGCGCCCAGAGCGCGCCGAGGCCGACCCAGCGGGACCGGCCCGCTCGCGCGCGGAGGGTGGTGGTGAGCCACGCCCAGAAGTGGAAGGACAGCCCGAGCGCGAACACGCTGGGGTACGCCACCGTCAGCGCGAGGGAGTTCAGGCCGAGGAAACCGCTCCAGTTGAGCAGGTCGGGGCCCCACAGGAGGACCAGGCACAGGACGGCCGGTGCGGGGGCCGCCCGGTGTGCGCTGAGCGTGCGGACGTACCGCCAGACCCCGCTGAACAGCAGCCCGAGCCCCGCCAGCGCGCCGATCCGCAGCACCGTGAACACCGGCAGCCCGGTGAGCCGGGCCAGCGCTCCCAGCACCACTGTCCACGGCGAGTAGTACGGACTCGGTGTGTCCGCGTCGACCAGCGGGTTGCCGGGGTCGAGCAGGCTGTGCCGCAGCCGCTGCACGGTCGCCGCGTGTATCCCGAGGTCACCGGCCCAGGGCAGCCGGACGACGGCCAGCAGCATCAGCAGCGGGACGAGCGCGGCGAGGACGACGGCCACCAGTGACGGGGCCACCGGCGACGGACGGGCGCGCCCCGCGCGCGCCCTCGTGAGGTTCGCGGTCACGGGCCAGACCCTATCCGAACCGTCCTAACCGTCCGAACCGTCCTAACCGTCCGAACCGGACATGTCGTCCGGAGCGCGAAGAGGGCGCCCCGGCCGGATCTCCCCGGCCGGGGCGCCCTCTGTCCGGGCGGTGCCGCTTCAGGTCACGCGTGCGTGCGCAGCAGCGTCCGCATCGTGCGCATCGCCACCGACAGGTTGGCGAGGTCGAACGCGTCCGAGCCCCGGATCTCCTCCAGCGTGGCGCGCGCCCGGCTCAGGATGGGCGCGTTCTTCTCCTCCCACGCCGTGAACCGCTGCTCCGGCGTGGAGGTGCCGTTGCCCGCCGCGAGCACGTCCGCGGTGAGGGCGGCGTGAGCCGCGTACAGGTCCTCGCGGATGGAGGCGCGGGCCATCGACTGCCAGCGGTCCGCGCGGGGCAGCTCGATGATGCGGTCCATCAGCTGGGTGATGTGCAGCCGGTCGCCGAGGTCGTAGTACACCTCGGCCACGTCCAGCGGCTCCTTGCCCGTGCGGTCGGCCACCGAGACGATGTCCAGCGCCGGGAAGGCGGAGGAGAACCCGGCCACGCGGGTGGCGAGTTCGGCCGGGACGCCGGCGGCGGTCAGCTCGTCGTAGACGTGCTGGTACCACTCCAGGTCCGCGCCGCGCAGCAGCTTCGGCATCTGCTGCCAGACCTGCTCGACCCGCTCCGCGAAGAACTCCACGGTCTCGGCGAGCTGGAGCGGCTGCGGCCGGTTGTTCAGCAGCCAGCGGGTGCCGCGCTCGACCAGCCGGCGCGAGTGCAGCCGGATACGGGTCTGCACGGCCGCGTCGACCTGGTTGTCCAGCGCCTCCACCGCGTCCCACACCGGGGAGGAGGAGAAGATCGCGCGGGCCGCGGTCTGGGCGCGGACGATCTCCTCCAGCGAGGCGCCGGTCTCCTCGCGCAGCCGGTGCAGATACGTCGTACCGCCGGTGTTCACCGTGTCGTTGACCAGCACGGTCGTGGTGATCTCACGGTGCAGCGGGTGGCCGTCGATGACCCCGGCGAACTGCTCGCGCAGCGCCGACGGGAAGTAGGCGTGCAGCAGGCCGCACAGGTAGGGGTCGTCCGGCAGCGAGGTGTGCAGCAGCTCCTCGGCGACCGTGATCTTCGTGTACGCCAGCAGGACGGCCGTCTCGGGGCTGGTGAGGCCCTGGCCCTGGTTCAGCCGCTCACGGATCTGGCGGTCGGTGGGCAGGAACTCCAGCGCCCGGTCGAGGTGGCCCTCGCGGACCAGGTGCCGGATGAAGCGGGCCTGGGCGTGCAGCATGTCCTTGGACTGGGCGAGCGCGTTGGCCAGTGCGGTGTTCTGCGCGTAGTTGTTGCGCAGGACCAGCGCACCGACCTCGTCGGTCATCTCCGCGAGCAGCTTGTTGCGCTGCTTGACGGTCATGTCCCCGTCGGTGACCAGGCTGTTCAGCAGGATCTTGATGTTCACCTCGTGGTCGGAGGTGTCCACACCGGCGCTGTTGTCGATGGCGTCGGTGTTGATCCGGCCGCCCTGGAGCGCGAACTCGATCCGGCCGAGCTGGGTCAGGCCCAGGTTGCCGCCCTCGCCGACGACCTTGACGCGCAGGTCGGCGCCGTCGACCCGGATGGCGTCGTTGGCCTTGTCACCGACGTCGGCGTCGGTCTCCGCCGAGGACTTGACGTAGGTGCCGATGCCGCCGTTCCACAGCAGGTCGACCGGCGCCTTCAGGATCGTCTTCATCAGGTCGGCCGGGGTCATCTTGGAGATCTTCTCCTCGATGCCCAGCGCCTCCCGGATGTGGTGGTTCAGCGGGATCGACTTGGCGCTGCGCGGGAAGATCCCGCCGCCCGCCGACAGCAGCGAGGTGTCGTAGTCGGCCCAGCTGGAGCGGGGCAGCTCGAACAGGCGGCGGCGCTCGGCGTAGCCGGTGGCCGCGTCCGGGACCGGGTCGATGAAGATGTGCCGGTGGTCGAAGGCGGCGACCAGGCGGATGTGCTCGGAGAGCAGCATGCCGTTGCCGAACACGTCACCCGACATGTCGCCGATGCCGACGACCGTGAAGTCCTCGGACCGGGTGTCCAGGTCCAGCTCGCGGAAGTGCCGCTTCACCGACTCCCAGGCACCGCGCGCGGTGATGCCCATGCCCTTGTGGTCGTAGCCCGCGCTGCCGCCGGAGGCGAAGGCGTCCCCGAGCCAGAAGTCGTACTCCCCGGCGACGCCGTTGGCGATGTCGGAGAAGGTGGCGGTGCCCTTGTCGGCCGCGACCACCAGGTAGGTGTCGTCGCCGTCGTGCCGCACCACGTCCTGCGGCGGGACGACCTCGCCGGCCACCATGTTGTCGGTGATGTCGAGCAGGGCGGAGATGAACGTCTTGTAGCTCTCGATGCCCTCGGTGAGCCACGCGTCCCGGTCCACGCTCGGGTCGGGCAACTGCTTGGCGACGAAGCCGCCCTTGGCGCCGACCGGCACGATGACGGTGTTCTTCACCATCTGCGCCTTGACCAGGCCGAGGATCTCGGTACGGAAGTCCTCACGCCGGTCCGACCAGCGCAGGCCACCGCGCGCGACCTTGCCGAAGCGCAGGTGCACGCCCTCGACCCGCGGCGAGTACACCCAGATCTCGTACGCCGGGCGCGGCGCGGGCAGGTCCGGGATGGCCTGCGGGTCGAACTTCATCGACACGTACGCGTGCGGGCGGCCGTCGCGGGCTTCCTGGAAGAAGTTGGTGCGCAGGGTGGCCTTGATGACGGTCAGGAAGGAACGCAGGATGCGGTCCTCGTCCAGGCTCGCCACCTGGTCCAGCGCGGCGTCCAGCTCTTCCAGCAGGGCGTCGGTGATCTCCAGGCCGGCCTTCTGCCGGTCCGGGGACATCCGGGCCTCGAACAGGGAGACCAGCAGCCGGGTGGTGTGGACGTTGTTGCGGAGGGTGTCCTCCATGTAGTCCTGGCTGAAGGTGGAGCCCGCCTGGCGCAGGTACTTGGCGTAGGCGCGCAGCACCGTCGCCTGACGCCAGGTCAGACCGGCGCTCAGCACGAGGGCGTTGAAGCCGTCGTTCTCCGCCTGGCCGGTCCAGGTCGCGGCGAACGCCTCCTGGAACCGCTCCCGGCCGTCCTCGCCGAGGTGGTCGCCGCCGCCGGCCGTCCGGGGCAGGCGCAGGCCGAAGTCGTAGATCCAGGCGGCGCTGCGGTCGGGGCGGCGCAGCTCGTAGGGGCGCTCGTCCACCACCTCGACGCCGAGCCGGTTGAGGACCGGCAGCACGGCGGAGAGGGAGACCGCGTCGCCCTTGCGGTAGATCTTGAAGCGGCGCTCACCGGGGGCGGCGCCCACCGGCTCGTACAGGCTGAGCGAGAAGTCGTTGCCCTTGTCGTTGCTCAGCCGCTCCAGGTGGACCAGGTCGGCGACGGCCGCGCGCGGGGAGTGGTCGGCCTTGTAGCCCTCGGTGAAGGCGTTGTTGTAGCGGCGCAGCAGCTCGGCCGCGCGCTCCTCGCCGCACTCGGCGTTGAGCGCCTCGGCGAAGCCGTCGGACCAGGAGCGGGTGGCCTCCACCAGGCGCGCCTCGATGCGCTCCTTGTCGGCGTCGGACAGCTGGGGCAGCTCGGTGCCGGGCGGGACGCGGACGACGAAGTGCAGCCGGGACAGGATCGACTCGGTGTTCCAGGCGGTGAAGTCGACGCTGATGCCGCCGAGTTCCTCCTTGAGGATGTCGATGATCCGCAGCCGGACCCCGGTGGTGTACCGGTCGCGCGGCAGGTAGACGAGAGCCGAGTAGTAGCGGCCGTATTCGTCCTGGCGCAGGTAGAGCCGGAGCCGGCGGCGCTCCTGGAGGTAGAGGACGCTGGTGGCGATGGCCTGCAGCTCGGCCGGCGGGGTCTGGAACAGCTCGTCGCGCGGGTAGGTCTCCAGGATCTGGAGCAGGTCGCGGCCGTCGTGGCTGCTGGGCGAGAATCCGGCGCGCTCCAGCACCTCGGCGACCTTGCGGCGGATCACCGGGACCCGGCGCACCGACTCGGTGTACGCGGCGGAGGAGAACAGCCCGAGGAAGCGGCGCTCACCGACGACATTGCCGTCCGCGTCGAACTTCTTGACGCCGATGTAGTCCAGGTACGACGGCCGGTGCACGGTGGCCCGGCTGTTGGCCTTGGTCAGCACCAGCAGCTTGTGCTCGCGGGCCTTGGCTCGGGCGTCGGCCGGGAGCCGCTCGAAGGAGGGGCTGACGGGGTGCTCGTCGTCCTCGGAGTGGTGCGGGTCGGAGCGCAGTATGCCGAGGCCGGTGCCGGGCTTGGCGCTCAGAGAGTCGTCACCGCGCAGCTCGTACTCGCGGTAGCCGAGGAAGGTGAAGTGGTCGGCGGAGAGCCAGCGCAGCAGCTCCCGGGCCTCCTCCACCTCGGCGGCGGGCAGGTCGGAGGGCTGGGGCTCGTCCCGCAGGCCGTCCGCGATCCGGGTGGCCGCCTCGCGCATCTTCTCCCAGTCCTCGACGGCCTCGCGGGCGTCGGACAGGACACGCAGCAGGTCGGCGGAGATCTGCTTGAGGTCGGCGCGGTCGGTCTCGCGGTCGGTCTCGACATGGATCCAGGACTCGACGTGCGCGTCGTGCGGCAGCTCGCCGTGCGGGCCGGTGGGCAGGACCTCGATCAGCTTGCCGGTCAGGTCCCGGCGGACGACGACCTGCGGATGGATCACGACATGGATGCCGCGCCCCTGGCGGGTCAGCTCGTTGGTCACCGAGTCGACCAGGAAGGGCATGTCGTCGGTGACGACCTCCACCACGGTGTGGCTGCACGTCCACCCGTTCTCCTCGACGGAGGGGGTGTGCACCCGCACGTTCGCCGTGCCCTGGGGGCGGTTCTCGGCGAGCCGGTAGTGGGAGGCCGCGGCTCCGAAGACGTCGACCGGGTCGCGGTCGGCGAGGTCCTCCGGGGCGGTGTGCAGGTAGTAGCGCTGGAGGAACGCGAGCACGGCCTCGCCGTCCGGGGCGGCGGGGGTGCCCTCGCTCGTGGTCCCGGTCGGTAGGTGCCCCCCGACCGGGCTGTTCTCAGCTACCCGGGCGGCCCGATCGAGCAGCTCGGCCTTGGCTTCGTCCAGCTTGGTCTGCATTGTCCTCTGGCTCCTGTCGCGCGCCGTTGCGTGACGTAGAAGGAAGTACGGTTTCTTCCCCACCGGGATGACGCCACGGCCCGAGGTGTCCGGTCCGTTCCGACGCTATGCCGCGAGGTGAGATGGGCGGAGGGGTTTCGGCCATTGTCGACAGACTTGTCGGAAGCGACGCTGCTCTCCACACCGTCGTGCCGGAGGCCGTCCCCGGTGTACGGGGGGCCGCGGCACCCCCGTCCCGCCCGAGAGGACCAGCGACCGCCGCCCGGTCACGGAGGTCGTCCGTGCGGTCCGGGCGCAGGGCGGGGACAGTCGCGTCCCCGCGAGCTATCGCGCTGATCACGCCACAAGGCTATCGCCCCCGACGGGGGCGCCGTCATGAGCCGTATGTGTACAAAACCGGGGGGTGAAGTTTGACGTTCTGCACAGCGGCGGTGGGGCACTCGGTGGCGTATCCGCGGCTATGCCGCTATTCGGCGGGCCTCGGCGACGGCCTCGGCCAGGCTGTCGACCACGGGGGCGCCGGTGCCGCGCAGGCTGTCGGGGCCGTGGGAGCCGCCCGTGTAGAGCACGGCGCGCGCGCCGACGTGATGGGCGGCCAGCGCGTCGTCGGCCGCGTCGCCGATGACCACGGTCCGCTCCGGGTCGACCAGGGTCTCCAGCGCCCTCAGGTGGCGCACCATGTGCTCGGCCTTGCTGCCGCCCGAGGGGCCGGTGCGCCCGTCGACGCGCAGGAAGTGCGATTCGATGCCGAAGCCGCGCACCAGCGGCACCAGGTCCTCGTGCCCGTACATGCTCAGCAGGGACTGGCTGTGCCCGGCCGTCCCCCAGTCGGCCAGCAGCTCGGCCGCGCCCTCGGTGAGCCCGCAGCGGGCGCGGTGCTCGGTGTAGTGCCGGTGGAAGGCTCCGTCCATGACCTCCCATTCGAGGTCGCTGGGCAGCCGGCCGATCAGGCGCTCGTAGAACCTCGGCACCGGGACGCAGTACAGCGCGCGGTATCGCTCGAGCGTGATCGGCTCCAGGCCCAGCTCGGCGAAGGCCGCGTTGGTCGCCCCGATGATCGCGTCGTTGTCGTGGAACAGGGTGCCGTTCCAGTCCCAGACGATGTGCGCGCTTGTCTGCTTCCCCATGCCGAAAACCGTACCCGCCCCCACCGACAATCCCCGTGGGCGAGGGACTGCGGGGTAACGGTCCAGGTCAGCGGGGTGCGAGCAGGGCGGGGATCTCCTGGGTGGCGAACCACAGCAGTTCGTGATCCTCGGCCCCGTCCACGGTGACGCCGGCCGCCTCGTCCCCGCCGTCGGCGGCCTCGAACACCCGGGCCGCGGCGGTCACGTCCGCCTCGGCGTCGTCGGCGTCGACGTGCACCGCCGCGGCCTTCGCGAGCCGGGCCGACGCGGCGACGGTCACCTCGCCGGGGCCGTCCGCGTCCGGGGTGACGACACCGTCCGGGACGTCGACCGCGACGACGATCCGGCGCGGGGCCGCCCCGGAGTCGCCGGCCAGCAGCCGTAGCGAGGCGCGGGCGGCCTCGCCGAGCGCCGCGTACTCCAGCTCCTCGAGATCGTCGGTGCCGCACCACTCGCGCAGCGCGGGCGTCACGGCGTAGGCGGCGAACGGTTCCGCCGCCAGCACACCCGTCTCATGGGCCTCGGCGAGACCGGGGAGGGTCAGGGGTACGTAGACGCGCATGCGGGCCGCTCTTTCCTGCTCAAGGGGGACTCCCGGAGGTCATCCAGACTACGTGCGGCCGTCCCCTTTCGAGTTCCCGCCCCACCCCCCGGGGGCGTCCACCCGCCGCACCGTACGTCACCCTCCCGTACCGCGCGGCCATGGGGTTCGCGGCCCCTGCCGTCACCCGGATAAGTGAACTCCGCGCGGTCCGCGACACCGGCCGAGCGTCCTTGCCCGGCCGGTCCCCGTCCCCGTACAAGGTCCCCACCTACTTGAGTTACCGCCCGGTATCCGCCGGGCCGGCCGAACGGGGACTTCCATGAACAAGGTCATGAGCCGCAAGCCGCAGACCCGGCCGCACCACCGCCCGCCGACCCGCCACGACACCCGCCGTCCCGGCACCCCGGCGCGCGGCCGCACCGCCACCGCGCGCCCCACGGACCTCTTCGCCGACCGCCTGCTGGCCGTGCTGAGCGGCCAGCGCCCCGTCCACTGGATGCTCCGCCACACCGCGGGCTCCGCCTACGACGACCTGGTACGCCTCGCCGAACGCGCCCCGCTCCGCGCCCGCGGCGCCACCCGCCCCACCGTCCACGACCTCGGCTGGTTCGTCCCCCGCGCCGGCGCCCTCGAAGTCTTCGCCCGCATCGCCGCCGGCACCCACCTGCGCGCCCTCGCCTTCCGCCTGGAACAGTCCGAGGACCTCCGCTGGCGCTGCACAGCGGTGGAACTGGCCACTCCGTCACCCCGGCGCTCCACGGCCCCCTGAAGGCACCTGAAAGGCGCCTGGAGGGCATCTGGAGAGCGCCGGGAGCGTGCGGGAGTCGTGTCGTGCAGTCCCCCGGGACCGGTCGCGGCACGACTCGGGGCCGGGCCCCCCGAAGGAGGGCCCGACCCCGAGTCTCTGTTCGAGCCGCGCGCTACTTCTTGCGGCGCCGTCCGCCCTTGGCCTGGCGGCGGCGCTCCGCGCGGGTCAGGCCGTCGGACTCGGACTCGTAGCGCACCGGCTCGTCGTCCTCCAGGTCGCGCTCGATGACGCCGCCCTCGCCGTCCACGGTGGGCGCGGTGAAGTGCAGGTCACGGCGCTGCGGCACGTCCAGGCCCTTGGCCCGGATCTCCGGACGCGCCCCGGCGGGCACCTGCGCGGGCACGGCGTCCTGCACGCCCTCGCCGACCGCACGGGCCTCCACCGGGACCTCCTCGACCTGCTGCTCGACCTGGACCTCCAGGTTGAACAGATAGCCGACGGACTCCTCCTTGATGCCCTCCATCATGGCGGTGAACATGTCGAAGCCCTCGCGCTGGTACTCCACCAGCGGGTCCTTCTGCGCCATCGCGCGCAGGCCGATGCCCTCCTGGAGGTAGTCCATCTCGTAGAGGTGCTCGCGCCACTTGCGGTCCAGCACCGACAGCACGACCCGGCGCTCCAGCTCACGCATGATCTCGGAGCCGAGTTGCGTCTCACGCGCCGCGTACTGCTCGTAGATGTCTTCCTTGATGGACTCGGAGATGAACTCGGCGGTCAGACCGGCCCGGTCGCCCGCGGCGTCCTCCAGCTCCTCGATGGTGACCTTCACCGGGTAGAGCTGCCGGAAGGCGCCCCACAGGCGGTCCAGGTCCCAGTCCTCGGGGAAGCCGTCGGCGGTCTCGGCGGCGATGTACGCGTCGATCGTGTCGTTCATGAAGTGCTGCACCTGCTCCTGCAGGTCCTCGCCCTCCAGGACGCGGCGGCGCTCGCCGTAGATGACCTCGCGCTGCCGGTTGAGCACCTCGTCGTACTTCAGGACGTTCTTGCGCGTCTCGAAGTTCTGCGTCTCCACCTGCGACTGCGCGGACGCGATCGCGCGGGTGACCATCTTGTTCTCGATCGGCACGTCGTCGGGGACGTTGGCCATCGCCATCACGCGCTCGACCATCTGCGCCTTGAACAGACGCATCAGGTCGTCACCGAGCGAGAGGTAGAACCGGGACTCGCCGGGGTCGCCCTGCCGGCCGGAACGGCCGCGCAGCTGGTTGTCGATACGGCGCGACTCGTGCCGCTCGGTGCCGAGGACGTAGAGGCCGCCGCTGAGCTCGACCTCCTCCTTCTCGGCCTTCACCGCCTGCTCGGCCCGGCCCAGCGCGGCGGGCAGCGCGGCCGCCCACTCCTCGATGTGCTCCTCGGGGTCGAGGCCGTGCTGGCGCAGCTCCGCCTCGGCGAGGTCCTCGGGGTTGCCGCCGAGCTTGATGTCCGTACCGCGGCCGGCCATGTTGGTGGCCACCGTCACGGCGCCCTTGCGGCCCGCCTGCGCGACGATCGACGCCTCTCGCTCGTGGTGCTTGGCGTTCAGCACCTCGTGCTGGATGCCGCGCTTGCTGAGCTGCTGGGAGAGGTACTCCGACTTCTCCACCGAGGTGGTGCCGACCAGGATCGGCTGGCCCTTCTCGTGCTTCTCGGCGATGTCGTCGACGACCGCCTCGAACTTGGCCACCTCGGTGCGGTAGATCAGGTCCGACTGGTCCTTGCGGACCATCGGCCGGTTGGTCGGGATCGGGACGACGCCGAGCTTGTAGATCTGGTGGAACTCGGCGGCCTCGGTCATCGCCGTACCGGTCATGCCGGAGAGACCGGGCACGTCCTTGCCCTCGTGGTCGTGGCGCTTGTAGAGGCGGAAGAAGTTCTGGAGGGTGATCGTGGCGAGGGTCTGGTTCTCGTCCTTGATGTCCACCCCTTCCTTCGCCTCGATCGCCTGGTGCATGCCCTCGTTGTAGCGGCGGCCGGCGAGGATACGGCCGGTGTGCTCGTCGACGATCATGACCTCGCCGTCGAGGACGACGTAGTCCTTGTCCTTCTTGAACAACTCCTTGGCCTTGATGGCGTTGTTCAGGTAGCCGACCAGCGGGGTGTTCACCGACTCGTAGAGGTTCTCGATGCCGAGCCAGTCCTCGACCTTGGAGACACCGCTCTCGTGGATGGCGACGGTGCGCTTCTTCTCGTCGACCTCGTAGTCGCCGGTCTCCTCGATGCCCTTGAGGGGGTTGCCCGCCTCGCCGCGCTTGAGGCGCGTGACCAGCTTGGAGAAGTCGCCGTACCACTTGGTGGCCTGGTCGGCCGGGCCGGAGATGATCAACGGCGTACGGGCCTCGTCGACGAGGATGGAGTCCACCTCGTCGACGATGGCGAAGTTGTGGCCGCGCTGCACCAGCTCGTCCTGCGCCCACGCCATGTTGTCGCGGAGGTAGTCGAAGCCGAACTCGTTGTTCGTGCCGTAGGTGATGTCGCACGCGTACTGCTCGCGGCGCTCGGCCGGCGTCATGTTGGCCAGGATGCAGCCGACTTCCAGCCCGAGGAACCGGTGGACGCGGCCCATCATCTCGGAGTCGCGCTCGGCCAGGTAGTCGTTGACCGTGATCAGGTGGACGCCTTCACCGGAGAGGGCGTTCAGATACGCGGGCAGGGTGCCGACGAGGGTCTTGCCCTCACCGGTCTTCATCTCGGCGACGTAACCGAGGTGGAGCGCCGCACCGCCCATGATCTGCACGTCGTAGTGACGCTGGCCGAGGACGCGCTTGGCGGCCTCGCGGACGGTGGCGAACGCCTCGGGGAGCAGGTCGTCCAGGCTCTCGCCGTCCGCGTACCGCTGCTTGTACTCGTCGGTGAGAGCCCGCAGCTCGGCGTCGGAGAGGTCGGCGAAGTCCTCTTCGATGGAGTTGACCTGGTCCGCGATGCGGTGCAGCTTGCGCAGGATCTTGCCTTCGCCTGCACGCATGATCTTCGAGAGGACGGACACGGGGGGTGGTCTCCTTGCCGGTCGGGCCTGGGACGGTCGGTTTGCATGTGACTTGATGGAGCAACGGCCATCGTATGCGAGGACCCCGCCACGCCGGGAGGCCCGGCGGCGCAGTGGTCCCTTCACTTCGGACAACGTCCGGGGACCAGGGATGGTGCCGCGCCGCGCCGATGATTTGGGCGAATGGTGATACACCGCTCACACAGCGCGAAACGACTTGGCCCGGATGCCCGGTCCGAGCAGACTCGCCGGATGGACCCCGTCGCCCTGACCACCGCGCGTCTCCTGCTGCGCACCGTCCGCCCGGACGACACCGAGGCCGTGTTCACGGCGGCTCAGGACCCCGCCGTCCAGCGCTGGATCTCCTCCTTCCCCTCCCCCTACCTGCGCGAGCACGCCGAGACGTTCGTCGGCAGCACGGCCCCCGAGGGCTGGGCGGACGACTCGATGTACACCTTCGGCGCCTTCCTCCCCGCCGGGGAACTGACCGGCATGCTCAGCCTCACGATGCGCGGTCCGGGCCACGGCGAACTCGGCTACTGGGCCGCCCGGGAACACCGCGGCCGGGGGTACGTCACCGAGGCCGCCTCCGCCGTCGCCCGCTGGGCCTTCACCGCCCGCTCGGTGGACCGCCTGGAGTGGCGCGCCGAGGTCGGCAACCGCCCCTCCCGCGCGGTGGCCGAACGGCTCGGCTTCACCGTCGAAGGCGTCCTGCGCGCGGGCGTGGGCAGCAGGGGCATCCGGCGGGACTCCTGGGTGGGCTCGCTGCTCCCCTCGGACCTGGGACTGCGCTCGTCGGTGCCGTACCTGCCCGCGCCCGCCCGGCCGCCGGAGACGAAAGCGCAGGCCGGCGGGGACTGTCAGTGGCACCCTCTATCGTCCCCGTCATGACCACCCTGCCGCGCCCCGCCATCACCCTCACCGCGGACGACGCCCGCCGACTCGCCCTGCGGGCCCAGGGCTTCCTCGGCGCGCCCGACCGCCGCTCGGGTGTGCGCGGGGTGCTCCGGGCCCTCGGCGCGGTCCAGCTCGACACCATCTCCGTACTGGCCCGGTCCCACGAGCTGATCCCGTACGCCCGCCTGGGCGCGGTCGGCCGGCCGGCCGTGGAGTCGGCCTACTGGCACACCCCGTCCTCCGGCGCGCCGCACGCCTTCGAGTACTGGTCGCACGCCGCGTGCGTCCTCCCCGTCGAGGAGTGGCCGCACTTCGCGTTCCGCCGCCGCGCCTACCGCGACCGCCCGCACTGGAACCACCAGCTGCCCGAGGGTGTGTACGACCAGGTGATCAAGCAGCTGCGCACCGAAGGGCCGCTCACCGCGACCGAGTTGGGCGGCGCGAAGCGGACCAGCGACTGGTGGGACTGGTCCGGCACCAAGGTCGCCGTGGAGCGAGCGCTGATGTACGGCGAGGTGGTCTGTGTGGAGCGCCGGAGCTGGAAGCGGGTGTACGACCTCGCAGAGCGCGCGATCCCGGCCGAACTGCTGCACGACTCCCTGGACGACACCGAGTGCCTGCGCCGGCTGGTCCGGCTGGCCGGGGAGGCGCTGGGCGTGGGCACCCGCGCCGACATCGCGGACTACCACCGCCTCAAGGGCGAGCAGGTCGACGCGGTGATCGCCGAGTCGGGTCTGGTGCCGGTCGAGGTCGAGGGCTGGGGCAGGCCCGCCTGGGCGGACCCGGCCGCGCTGGCGGCGCCCCCGCGCGGACGGCACCGCACCACGCTGCTCTCCCCGTTCGACTCGCTTATCTGGGAACGGGCGCGCACGGAGCGGATCTTCGGCTTCACCCACCGCCTGGAGGCGTACGTCCCCAGACCGAAGCGGATCTACGGCTACTTCGCCATGCCGGTGCTGTCCGGCGGGCGGCTGATCGGCCGGGTGGACCCCGCGCGCGAGGGCCGCACGCTGGTGGCCAGGCAGGTCACCCTGGACGGCCCGAAGGCGGTACCGGGCGTGGCGCAGGCCCTGCTGGAGGCGGCGTCCTGGGTGGGCTGCACGGATGTGCGGGTGGAGCGCGTGGACGCCCCCGAACTCCGCGCCCCGCTCACGCTGGAACTGGCCCGCGCCCTCTCCTAGGGGTGAGAGGCGGGGCGGGCGCCAGGGCTGGCGCCGCTAGCGGATCTCGAGGATCTTCTCGCGCATCGCGTAGACGACCGCTTCCATCCGGGAGTGCAGCTGGAGCTTCTCCAGGATGTTGCGGACGTGGTTCTTCACGGTGTTCTCGGAGATGAACAACTCCTTGGCGATGTCCCTGTTGTTCATCCCCGTGGCGACGAGCTTGAGCACCTCCAGCTCCCGGTCGGTCAGCCGGGGCGCGGGCACGAGCCGCCGCTCGTCGGTGCGCTGGATCATCGACTTGAACTCGGTGAGGAGCTTGGACGCCATGGAGGGGCTGATCTGCGACTGCCCGTCCGCGACGGCGCGGATCGCGGTGGCCACCTCGTCCGTGGAGATCTCCTTGAGGAGGTAACCGGTCGCGCCGGCCTTGATGGCGTCGTAGAGGTCGGCTTCCTCGTCGCTTATCGTCAGCATGATGATCTTCGCGCTGGGAGCTACCTCCTTGATGGAGGTGCATGCCTCGATCCCGCCCCGTCTGGGCATCCGGACGTCCATCAGCACGATGTCGGGCAGCAGGTCGGCCGCCTTGTCCACCGCCTCCGCGCCGTCCCCCGCCTCACCGACGACCTGGATGTCCTCCTCGGCGGCGAGGACGATCTCCAGGCCGCGGCGGAAGAGCGCGTGGTCGTCCACCACCAGCACCCGGATCGGCTCGTCGCGTGGCGCGTCCAGATCCGGGTCCGCGCCGATGACGCCGTCGTCGGCGCCCGCGTCGCGCATCGGTCCGAAGGTGTCCGCCATCGTTCCTCCCCCTGAAGGCCGTGGCCCGTGATCTCGTGCCATCGCCAACCCAAGGCAGAGGCCCACCGGTTGGGCCAGTGTGGCCATGATTTCATGCTCCGGCGCCCCAACGGTGACGCACGGGGGGCGAACTGGTCGCACACCGGTGCCCCTGGGGGCGCACGCGCGTCCCAGGGGCACCGTCTCCGCTCCCGCCGGGCAGGTCAGCCGCCCAGCGTGTCACCCGCCGCGGGCGGCTGCGCCTGAGCCACCATCGGATCCGTGTTCAGATGGATGACGCCGTAGTCATAGGCGTGTCGCCGGTAGACGACGCTCGGCTCCTTGGTCTCGGAGTCGACGAACAAGTAGAAGTCGTGGCCGACCAGTTCCATCTCGTAGAGGGCCTGGTCGAGGCTCATCGGAGAAGCGACGTGGGTCTTCTCCCGGACGATCAGCGGGCCGTCGCCCTTGACCTCCAGCGAGCCGATCTTCCTGGTGGGCACTCCGTCGGACTCGGCGGTCGGGACGGGCTCACCGTCGGGGTAGAGCGTCGCCACACCGGGGACGACATCGGGTACTTCCGCAGCCGGGGTGCGTCGTGCGCCCCGGCGCACGACTCGCTTGTCGTGCTGCTTGCGCAGCCGGGCGTCCAGCTTCTCCGCGGCCATGTCGAGGGCCGCGTACGGGTCGCTGGCCGATGCCTCCGCCCGGATCACCGGACCGCGGGAGTGGAGCGTGATCTCCACCCGCTCACAGCGGTCGGCCTGTCGGGGGTTGGGCTCCTTGGACACCTCGACGTCGAGGCTGATCACCTTGCCGTCGAGCTTCTGGATCTTCTCCAGGTTCAGCTTCTCGGCCACGTGCTTGCGGAACCGCTCAGGTACTTCGGTCTTGCGGCCCTTGACGACGATGTCCACGCAGAACTCCGTTCCCGGATCGCTCACGCCTGTGGCGGAGCGTCTCCCTTTCGCACCAGGTCCCGGTGAGTCCCGGAACCTCTGACTCGGTGACTTCCACCTCCTCCTCCCCCAGGGGCGAGATCTCCATCCCGTCACGCGCGGGTGATTGTGCAAAACCCACGGCACGGCAATCGGATATGAGAGATGTGGCCTGGGCCTTTCCTCACAACCGAACATATCTCGCCCGGACGGATGGCGTCACCCTCTACTGAGGCGTACCTCCGTTCAGGTGAATTACTCCCCTCGCTACCTGCAACGACGCAAGTTCTTGGCCGGTTCCCCGTTTATTCGAAGGACTCACGGGGCGCGGCGATCACCGCCGCCCGGACGGCTTCTCCGGCGATGTTCACCGGCTCCTTTTCCGGTGCCCCATGCACCGGCTTTCCTCTCCGCGATCTCGTCCCGATCCGTCGTTCTTCCCTACCTTCCCGAGTTGCGGCGCGATACACAGCCGTTCTTTCCTCGTGGCGGGTTCCGGCCGTGACGCGTACGGCGCGCGCCGCCTCGGCCAGGCTCGCGCCGGTGGTGATCAGGTCGTCGACAAGCACGATCCGGCCACCCGCGAGCAAGCGGGCGCCGCCCGCGCGCACCTCCAGCGCGCCCGCGAGGTTCTCCCGGCGCCGCCGCGCGTCGAGCCCCGCCTGGTCGACCACCGGCCGCCGCTGCCGCAGCACGGCGGCCACCCGCGCCGGGGTGCCGGTGCGCCGCAGCCGCCCGGCCGCCACCAGCGCCATCCGGCGCACCGGGTCGTGTCCGCGCCGCCGCACGGCCCAGCGGGCGGAGGGCACGGGCACGAGGATCACCGGCCCGGTGTCCGGCGTGTCCGGCTCCGCCATGACCAGGCCGGGTTCCGGCACGAGAGGTCCGAGGGGTCCGAGGGGTCTGAGAGGTCCGTGGCCGGCGCGCACGGCTCCCGCCAGAGCCGCGCCCAGGGCCCCGGTGAGCGCCAGCGCGCCCCGCTCCTTGTGCGCGAGGAGGAGTGCCCGCACCTCCAGCGCGTACGGAGCTGCGGCGTGCACCACCGGAAGACCCGGCGGCTCGGGCACCGGCCGCACCCGGCGCGGCTCCGCGCGCTCCAGCAACGACCGGCACCGTGCGCAAAGCACAGCCGGTGGTGACCCGCAACCGCCGCACTCGGTCGGCAGCGCAAGGTCGGTGAGGTCCCGCCACAATCCCCGCATGTCCCCCACTGTGCCCAGCCCCGAGCGCCCCGGCCACCCCTGTGGACAACTGTCGGCGACACCCCTGTGGACAACCCCGGCAGATCCCCGGCACCCCTCACCCGAACGAGGGCACGACACCGGAAAACGGCAGCTCAGCGGCTCGCGACCTACCCCGGATAGACCGGCGCCGTCCCGTCCTTGTCCACCTTCTGCCACTGCGCGCCGGACGGCAGCCGGACGATCCCGTCCTCCGAGTAGGCCACCAGCGGCACCCGGTCGTCCTCGGCGGAGGCTATCGCCTTGACCCGGGAGAGCGCGGCCGGCGCCGGGCCCTCCAGCACCGAGCCGTCCACCTGCACATAGCGCATCTGGCCCACACCGCCCTGCTCACGGCCGACCACGACGAGGCGGCTGTCACCGGCCCAGGACATCGCCGTGACCAGCTCCATGTCGGGCACGACCGGACGCGGGGCGACGACGGCGGGAGCCTCGGCCGAATCGTCCCCGCTCCCTTCGACGCCGCCGGCCCCGTCACTCCCGTCGTCGTCCGCACTGACGCTGTCCCCGCCCTCGATCCGGCCGATGAGCAGGGACTGTTTGCCGCCCTTGGCCTCGACGACCAGCGCGACCCGGGCCCCGTCCGCGGCCACCCGCACGTCCCGGATCGGGCCCGGCAGCTCCGGCAGCGTCACCGCCACCGGCTTGCCGGTGCCCTGCGGGACGACGTACAGCCGGGGCCGGGCCGGGTTCAGGTCGGCCACCCACAGATCGCCCCGGGCGTCCCAGCCCGGCCGGCTCAGCCGGTTGCCCTCGGTGGGGCCCTGGCTGGTCAGCACGGGCGGCTCCAGCGGCGCTGCGGCGGACAGCGGAGCGACGTACAGGGACCTGCCGTCCGCGCTCACCCCGGCCGCCGTGTCCTCCTCGCGCGAGACCGCGACCGACCCGAACTCCTTGGTGCCGTCGCCGAACACGCCCGGCACCGGGGTGCCGCCGGTGCCCGCGCCCGCCGCGGGCAGCCGGATCAGACGGTGCTTGCCGTCCAGGAAGTAGAGGTAGTCCGGGCTCTGGGCCGAGGCGTGCCAGGCGACCGAGTCCGCGCGGCTCTCGGTCAGGTCGCACAGCTGGTTCCCGCCGGGCCCGCGCAGGTCGACCGACTCCAGCGTCGGCGCCAGGTTCCGCAGCGTGAACAGCAGCTGGGTCGCCATCTCCGTGCACCGGGCCGGGCCCACCCGGGCCGCCTTGGCGTTGAGCGGCACGGTGAGCCTGTTCTCGTCGTCGGGGGCCAGTCCGGTCGTGCCGTTCCGCAGTGCCGTCCCGGTCGGGAAGCTGGACCTGACCACCGGTCCGAGCCAGTTGGTGGGCCCGCTCAGCAGCGACCGCACCAACTGGGTCATCGGGTCGACCTTGCTGCGCACGAACACCGGGTCGGCGACCGCCACGGGGTCGCCCGTCGCACCGGCTTTGGTGTGGGTGGCGAAGTAGTACTTGTCGACGGACGTGTAGTTGCGCTGAAAATCCGACTTACCCATCACGACGCCCTCGGGCGGCGCGTCGATCCGCCACTGCCCGCTCTTGGGGTCCTGCGTCAGATGCACCTTGGCCTGGAAGTCGCCGTGCGCCGGGGCGTACGCCTGCTGCGCGTCCACCGTGGCCACTCGGGTGCCTGCCAGGACGTAGGTGCGTCCCGTGGTCGGTTCCCGGCCGGACGGCGGGGTCTCTGCCATGATGCCGGGCCCGTCGGCGAGCACGGTGGCCGAGTCCTCCGGCCGCCAGCCGCGCGCCGCCTGGGCGGTGAGGTACTTGCGCGCCGTGTCGTAGTGCGGATCGTCGCTGGTCAGCGCCTCCAGGAAGCCCTGCATGATCTCGCTGGCCGAAGCGTCCTGGGCGGGCGGCACGGCGAAGACCCGTACCCCCGTGTCCTGGCGCGGCGTGGACTCCACATTGCGCAGGTCCCCGCTGTCGGGCATCGAGGCGCAGCCGCCCAGCAGTACGGCCCCGCAGACCGCGTATGTCACCGCGCGCCCCGACGTGCGCCGGGCGCCCCCCTCGCGGTCAGCGACCACGGAACGCCTCCCCTGCTTCGGTCGAGTCCTGCCGGGCCGGTTCCGGGCGACCCGCCGTTCGCGGGTCTGGCACCTGGGTGCCGGTCCTGTCGTCGGGCCGCCAGCCGCCGTTCGCGGGCCTGGGCACGACCCGGGCGCCGTTCCCGTTGCCGGGCAGCGCCGTCGGGTCGGCCGCCGGCGCGGTGGCATGCTGACGCGGCGGCAGCGCGGACGCGTTGCCCCCGTTCGGCTGCACCGGCACCGTCGCCAGCTTCTCCGCTCCCCCGCGCGGTGCCCCACCGTCGTCCGGGCCCCGGTTGCGACGCGAATCCTTGGGCTCCAGCGGTATCGGCGAGCCCCGCAGCGGCTCGTCGGCGGTACGCGGCAGGGTCAGCCGGAACTGCGACCCTCCGCCAGGCTCGCCCCACGCCTGGAGCCAGCCGCCGTGCAGCCGGGCGTCCTCCAGCGCGATCGACAGCCCCAGTCCGGTGCCGCCGGTGGTACGCGCGCGTGCCGGGTCGGCCCGCCAGAAGCGGCTGAAGACGCGGGTGGCCTCGCCGGGCTTGAGCCCGACACCGTAGTCCCGCACGGCGACGGCGACGGCACCGCCCGCGCTGGCGAGCTTGACCACGACATCCTTGCCGTCGCCGTGCTCGACGGCGTTGACGACGAGGTTGCGCAGCACCCGCTCCACCCGCCGGGCGTCCGCCTCCGCGACGACGGGCTGCAGATCGCCGACCACCCGGATACGGCTGCCCTTGCGCTCCGCCAGCGGCTCGGCCCCGCCGACGACCCGGCGCACGACCTCCCTCAGGTCGATCGGCTCGGCCTCCAGCGCGGCCGCGCCCGCGTCGAACCGGCTGATCTCCAGCAGGTCGGCGAGCAGCGACTCGAACCGGTCCAGCTGGTCCGCGAGGAGTTCCGCGGACCGCGCGGTCATCGGGTCGAAGTCCTCGCGGGCGTCATGGATGACGTCCGCTGCCATCCGTACGGTGGTCAGCGGGGTGCGCAGCTCGTGCGAGACGTCGGAGACGAACCGCCGCTGCATCCGCGACAGGTCCTCCAGCTGCTGGATCTTCAGCTGGAGGTTCTGCGCCATCTTGTTGAAGGCTTCGCCCAGGCGCGCGATGTCGTCCTCGCCGGTGACCTTCATCCGCTCCTGGAGCCGCCCGGCGGACAGCCGTTCGGCGATCCCGGCCGCCATCCGCACCGGCGTGACGACCTGCCGCACCACCAGCCAGGCGATGGCCCCGAGGAGTACGACGACGAAGAGTCCGGCGGTCGCCAGGGTGCCCTTGACCAGGCTGAGCGACTTCTCCTCCTGCATGAGCGGGAAGAGGTAGTACAGCTCGTACGGGTGCCCGTTGGGGTCGTTGACCTGCTTGCCGATGACCAGCGCGGGCTGGGACTCCTTGCCGTTGCTGTAGACGATGCGGGTGTAGCTCTGCGCGGCGGCGGTGCTGGTACTGCTGTTGACCCGGTCACGCAGGCTCGCCGGCACGCTGTCGGCCGGGCTGACGTACCCGGAACCGCGCGGGCTGCGGCCGCCGCCGCTGTCGTCGCCGACGGGCAGCGTGACCACGTCGAAGGCGCCCGAACCGCCGCTGGAGAGCGACTCCACAAGGTCGCTCATCCACTGGATGACGTTCTGGGACCGCTGACCGTCGGCGGAAGTGCCGCCCGTCGTGCCGTGGGTGGCGGCCGCGGTCTCGTCGGCGCTCTGCCGGGCCACCGCGAAACCGCCGGTGGCCTGGCTCTGCGACGCCTTCACCTTGGCGTCCAGCAGGCCGTTGCGCACCTGGCCGATGACGACGAAGCCGAGCAGCAGCACGACGCCGAGCGACATCAGCAGGGTGGTGGCGACGACCCTGAGCTGGATGTTGCGCCGCCACAGCCGCATGACGGGCAGCAGCGGACGGCGCACCCAGCGGATGAGCAACCGGACGACCGGACTGCCCTGGACACCGCCGCTCAGCAGGGCGGCGGTGAAGAGGCGGCCCGAGCGCGGCTTGCCCGTACCGAGGCCGGACGCGCGTCCCGGACCGGCGCCGGGCCGGCCGGGGGCCGAAACGGCGCTGTCCCCGGACACGTCAGCTCGGTCCGGCCTTGTAGCCGACACCTCGGACGGTCACCACGATCTCCGGCCGCTCCGGGTCCTTCTCGACCTTGGAACGCAGCCGCTGCACATGCACATTGACCAGCCGGGTGTCGGCGGCGTGCCGGTAGCCCCAGACCTGCTCCAGCAGCACCTCGCGGGTGAACACCTGCCACGGCTTGCGCGCGAGCGCGACGAGCAGGTCGAACTCCAGCGGAGTCAGCGCGATCGACTGCCCGTTCCGCTTCACGGAGTGCCCGGCCACGTCGATCACCAGATCACCGATGGTGAGCTGCTCCGGCGCCGGCTCCTCAGACCGCCGCAGCCGCGCCCGGATACGGGCCACCAGCTCCTTCGGCTTGAACGGCTTCACGATGTAGTCGTCCGCGCCCGACTCCAGGCCCACCACGACATCCACGGTGTCGCTCTTGGCGGTGAGCATCACGATCGGCACCCCGGACTCCGCCCTGATCAGGCGGCACACCTCGATACCGTCCCGGCCGGGCAGCATCAGGTCCAGCAGCACCAGATCGGGCTTGGACTCCCGGAAAGCGGCCAGCGCCTTGTCCCCGTCGGCTACGAAAGACGGCTCAAAACCTTCACCACGCAGCACGATGCCGAGCATCTCGGCCAGTGCGGTGTCGTCGTCGACGACAAGGACTCGTCCCTTCATAAACGACATCATCCCATTCTTATAACAACGACAGAGCCGCAGGTGAGACACCTCACTGGCCTGTGACGATAGTCGTACCGAGCGGTCACTGTCTGCCCCCGGTCGAGCAGTCGCCCTCGAGTGGGACGGCTGACGGGGCCGATCGGCGGGTCGGCCCCGTCAGCCGGTGCGGGTGTCAGAAGGCCGGTGCGGCCCGTACCCCCGCACACAGGGCGGCCAGCGCCTGCGGGGTCACCGGCGACACGGTGCCCTCCTCGGTGACGACCGCCGTCACCAGTTCGGGCGGTGTCACGTCGAACGCCGGGTTGTACGCCTGCGTGCCCAGCGGAGCCAGCGCAACCCCGCCGCCTCCGCCCACCGCCGACGCATGGGGCGTGACGATCTCGGTCACCTCGAAGCCCGGACGCTGCTCGACCTCGATCGACGCGCCGACCGGTGTCTCCAGGTCCACGGTGGTCAGCGGAGCCACGACGATGAACGGCACATGGTGGTAACGCGCCAGCACCGCCAGCGGATAGCTGCCCACCTTGTTCGCCACCGAGCCGTCGGCCGCGATCCGGTCCGCGCCGATCAGCACCGCGTCCACCTCCCCGGCCGCGAACAGCGAACCGGCCGCGCTGTCAGTGAGCAGCGTGTACGCCATCCCGCTGCGCGCCGCCTCGTACGCCGTCAGCCGCGCCCCCTGCAACAGCGGGCGCGTCTCGTCCACCCAGAGCCGCCGCAGCCGCCCCACCCGGTGCGCGGCGAGCGCCACCGCGAACGCGGTCCCCTCCCCGCCCGACACCAGCGAACCGGTGTTGCAATGGGTCAGGACCCGGTGGCCGCCGCCCGGCATCAGCTCGTCCAGCAGCGCCAGACCGTGCGCGGCCATCCGCGCGCTGGCCTCAGCGTCCTCCTGGTGCGCGGCCCGCGCCGCCGCCAACGTGGCCGTCGCCGCCGCGGTGGGGTCGCCCGTCGCGCCCAGCGCCTCCCGGTACGCGGTAAGAGCCCGGCGCACGCCGACCGACAGGTTCACCGCGGTCGGCCGGGCGCTCTCCAGCGCCTCGGCGGCCTCGTCCACGTCGAAGCCGCGCGCCGCGGCCAGGGCGACGCCGTACGCGCCCGCCACGCCGAGCACCGGCGCCCCGCGCACGGCGAGCGAGCGGATCGCCTCCACCAGCACCGACGCGTCCGTGCACACCAGCTCGACTTCCTCGGACGGAAGCCTCCTCTGGTCGAGAAGGATGAGTACGGGTCCCTCGGGTGGTTCCTCCCATCGGATCACCGGTATCCCGGTCGGCCGCTTGTCCTCGCCAGGTCGCGCCTGCTGATCAGCCATGCGGTGAGTCTGCCCCGTATCCGGCGGAGAATTGATGGAGTGCGGCCCCCGCCACACCAGGTCACTCCGTGACCTGGCCATGGCACGATGGCTGCTCGACCCGCCGCCGCCATCGCGGACGGGCACCGTGAAGGAGCTTCGATGAGTGACTCGCCGGGCTGGGCCTCGCCCGGACCCGACCCGTCGTCCGGGGAACGGAAGACCGGCGCGGCCGGCGCCGCCGAGCCCACACCCGCCGACCCGCCCACTCCCGCCGAACCGGCCGCACAGCAGGGCGACGCTCCGCAGAGCCCCGACGCGAAGTGGGCCGAGGGCCAGCCGCCCCCCGGACAGTGGTCGGCACCCACCGGGCCGCCCGCCCCGGGTCAGACACCTCCGCCTCCGCCACCAGGCGCGGGCTGGGGCCCTCCCGGCGGCCCCGCGGGCTGGGGCAACGGCTGGGGCGGACCCCCGCCCGCCGCCAAGCCCGGCGTGATCCCGCTGCGCCCGCTCGGCATCGGCGAGATACTCGACGGCGCCATCTCCACCATGCGGGCCTACTGGCGCACGGTCCTCGGCATCTCGCTGACGGTGTCGGTCGTCATCGAGCTGTGCGCGCTCCTCCTTCAAGGCGTCATCCTCAAGGACACCACCAGCAAGCTCAGCGATCCCGCTGTGTCCCCGGGCGAGGCGCTGCGCTCCCTCGGCTCGGTCGGCGCCGGTGCGCTGCTCGTCGGCCTAATCTCCCTGGCCGGCACCATCGTGGCAACCGCGCTGCTGACGACCGTGACCAGCCGCGCCGTCCTCGGCAAACCGGTGAGCGTCGGCGAGGCATGGCGCGAATCCCGTGGCCAGCTCCTCAAACTACTCGGCCTCCTCATGCTGCTGGCCCTCATCACCGGTCTCGTCCTGGCCGCCGGCCTGCTGCCGGGTCTCGTCCTTGGGGCCGTCGCGGGCTTCGACGCACCTGCCGTCGCCCTGATCGTCCTGGGCCTTCTGGCCGCCGTCGTCGTGGTGGTCTGGCTGACGGTCCGCTTCTCTCTCGCCTCGCCCGCGCTGATGCTCGAGCGGCAGGGCGTGTCGAAGTCGTTGGGCCGCTCGGCCAAGCTGGTCCAGGGTTCCTGGTGGCGCGTCGTCGGCGTGCAGTTCCTCGCCGGGCTCATCGCCAACATGGTCTCCTGGATGACGGTGATCCCCTTCACCGTCATCGCCTTCGCCGTGAACGGCGAGAGCATGACCTCCCTGATCGGCGCCGGCGGCCAGCCGACCAGCTGGTCGTTCCTGCTCATCACCGGCATCGGCTCGGTGATCGGCGGCACGCTCACCCTGCCGGTCAAGGCCGGGGTCACCGTGCTCCTCTACATCGACCAGCGCATCCGCCGCGAGGCCCTCGACCTCGAGCTGGCCCGCGCCGCCGGCGTCCAGGGTTACGCCCCCGGCACCGCGCCCGGCACGGCCCCGGGGAACTGATGCGGTGAGCATGACGGGGGGAGTTCTCATGGCGGCGTCGGCCCTGCCCGGCGCCGCCCGCCTCACGGCCGTCGCCCTGGGCAGCTCCGGCGACGAGCCGCCGGTGACCGTCCCGCGTGATCCCGCGCGGGAGGCGGCACGCCGCGAACTGGCCAAGCGGATGTACCACGAGAACGACCCCAGCCTGCTCCAGCGCGCCCTGAACGCCTTCTGGGAGTGGCTCGGCAGGCTCCTCGCCAAGGCCGCCTCGACAACACCGGGCGGCACGCTCGGCCTCCTCGTCGTGGCACTGTGCGTCATCGCCGTACTGGCCGCCCTGTGGTGGCGGTTGGGCACCCCGCGCCGCAGCCCCTCCTCCACCGCCCCATTGTTCGACGAGCGCCCCCGCACCGCCGCCGGACACCGAGCCGCCTCCGAGGCGCACGCCGCCCAGGGCCACTGGAACCAGGCGGTCCAGGAACGCATGCGGGCCATCGTCCGCGCGCTGGAGGAGCGGGCACTGCTCGACGTCCGCCCCGGCCGCACCGCCGACGAAGCCGCCGCCGAAGCGGGCCGCACCCTCCCCGGACACGCGGACGGACTGCGCGCCGCCGCCCGCCACTTCGACGACATCACATACGGCGGCCACACCGCCGACCGGCAGGTGTACCAACGCATCGCCCAACTCGACAGCGACCTCGGACGCAGCCGCCCGACCCTGGTGAACAGCACCGCCCGTGACGGGGAGACCGGATGAGCACCTCGTCCGCGCTCACCGCCCGTCAGCTGTGGACCAGCACGCGGGGCATCGCCCTCGCCGTCGTCGTGCTGCTGATCGGTGCCGTCGCCATCGCCGTCGTCCGCTCCCAGACCAGGCACGGCGACCTGGACCCGCGTTCCGCCGATCCCAGCGGCAGCCGCGCCGTCGCCGAACTCCTCGCCGACCGCGGGGTCACCACCCGCGTGGTCACCACACTCGACGGGGCGCGAGCGGTCACCGGCCCGGACACCACCCTCCTGGTCGCCGTACCGGACCTGCTGACCCACCGCCAGCAGAGCCGGCTCGCCACGGCCACGGCGTCCTCCGGCGGCCGCACCGTGCTCGTCGCCCCGAGCCGCTGGTCCGTCGGACACCTCGCCCCCGGGGTCAGCGCGAGCGCCGTCACCACCACCGACACCACCCTCGACCCCGACTGCTCGCTCCCCGAGGCCCGGCGGGCGGGCAGCGCCGACACCGGTGGAATCCGCTACAGCACCATCGTCCGTGACGCGGAGTCCTGCTACCCCAGCGAGCGGCGCGCCACCCTGCTCCGCGTCCCGGCGGCCTCGGGCGGCGGGGACACCGTCGTCCTGGGCGCGCCCGACATCCTCCTCAACAACCGACTCGACAAGCGGGGCAACGCCTCGCTCGCCCTGCAACTCCTCGGCTCCCGGCCTCATCTGGTCTGGTACCTCCCCTCGCTCGCCGACTCCTCCGCGACCTCCACCGAAGGCCGTAAGAGCCTCTTCGACCTGCTCCCCTCGGGCTGGCTCTGGGGCACCCTGCAACTGTTCGCCGCGGCGCTCGCCGCCGCCTGCTGGCGCGGCCGCCGGTTCGGCCCGCTCGTGCCGGAGAGACTGCCCGTCGTCATCCGCGCCTCCGAGACGACCGAAGGCCGCGCCCGCCTCTACCGCAAGGCCGATGCCCGCGACAGCGCCTCCAGCGCACTGCGCTCCGCCACCCGCACCCGCCTGGCGCCGCTCGTCGGCATCCCCGCCTCCCAGGCAGACGCCCCGGAAGCCCTGCTCCCCGCCCTGTCCGCCCGTCTCCCCGACAGCGGCGAACAGGCCCTGCACCCCCTCCTCTTCGGAGCGCCGCCCCGCGACGACGCGGCCCTCATCGCACTCACCGACCGACTCGACGCCCTTGAAAGAGAGGTACGCCGTTCATGATGGACCCGACCACTGACAGCGCCGGGAACACCGAGGACGCGGCCGCAGCCCGTGCCTCCCTGGAGACCCTGCGCACCGAGATCGCCAAAGCCGTGGTCGGCCAGGACCCCGCCGTGACCGGCCTCGTCGTCGCTCTCCTGTGCCGAGGACACGTCCTCCTCGAAGGTGTCCCGGGAGTCGCCAAGACCCTCCTGGTCCGCACCCTGGCATCAGCACTCGAACTCGACACCAAGCGCGTCCAGTTCACACCCGACCTGATGCCGAGCGATGTCACCGGCTCCCTCGTCTACGACACCCGCAGCGCTGAGTTCTCCTTCCAGCCCGGCCCCGTCTTCACCAACCTCCTTCTCGCGGACGAGATCAACCGCACCCCGCCGAAGACCCAGTCCTCCCTCCTCGAAGCCATGGAGGAGCGACAGGTCACGGTAGACGGCACCCCGCGCCCCCTTCCCGAACCGTTCCTGGTCGCGGCCACCCAGAATCCAGTCGAGTACGAGGGCACCTATCCCCTCCCCGAGGCCCAACTGGACCGCTTTCTACTTAAGTTGACGGTCCCGCTGCCGACCCGCGAGGACGAGATCGACATCCTCACCCGCCACGCCTCGGGCTTCGACCCCCGCGACCTGCGCGGCGCAGGCGTACGCCCCGTCGCCGGCCCGGCCGACCTGGAGGCCGCCCGTACCGCCGTGGCCAGGACGACCGTCTCCCCCGAGATCGCGGCCTACGTCGTGGACATCTGCCGTGCCACCCGTCAGTCCCCCTCCCTCACTCTCGGCGTCTCCCCCCGAGGTGCCACCGCCCTGCTGAGCACCGCCCGCGCCTGGGCCTGGCTGACCGGCCGTGACTACACCACTCCTGACGACGTGAAAGCCCTGGCCTTGCCCACCCTGCGACACCGGGTCCAGCTGCGCCCGGAAGCGGAGATGGAGGGCGTGACCACCGACTCGGTGATCAACTCCATCCTGGCCCAGGTCCCGGTACCCCGCTGATGCCGCTCACCGGACGCACCGCCCTCGTCGCGGCTCTCGGCTCCCTCCCCGTCGGTCTGTTGGAGCCCGGCTGGACGGGCATCCTCGCCGTCAACGGCTCCCTGGCCCTGGCCTGCGCCTGTGACTTCGCGCTGGCCGCGCCCGTACGGCACCTGGTTCTCACTCGCTCCGGCGACACCTCCACTCGTCTCGGCGAACCCGCCGACATCACCCTGACCATCACCAACACCTCCCGCCGCCCGCTGCGAGCACGGCTGCGGGACGCCTGGCCACCCAGCAGCTGGGAACCGGGCACCGAGGTCGGCGGCTCCCGGCACCGCCTGGACATCCCACCCGGTGAACGCCGCCGTACGACAACTCGGTTGACGCCCACCCGCCGCGGCGACCATCAGGCCGACCGGGTCACGATCCGCTCCTACGGCCCCCTCGGCCTGTTCTCCCGTCAGGGCACCCACCGCGTACCCTGGACACTAAGTGTTTTGCCCCCTTTCGCCAGCCGAAAGCATCTTCCGTCCAAACTCGCACGTTTGCGTGAATTGGACGGCCGTACCAGTGTCCTGACGCGAGGGGAGGGCACCGAGTTCGACAGCCTGCGGGAGTACGTGCCCGGCGACGACACCCGTTCCATCGACTGGCGAGCCACCGCCAGGCAGTCCGCGGTCGCCGTACGCACCTGGCGCCCGGAACGCGACCGGCGCATCCTCCTGGTCCTCGACACGGGCCGCACCTCGGCCGGCCGCGTGGACGACGTGCCCCGCCTGGACGCCACCATGGACGCGGCACTCCTCCTGGCGGTACTCGCTTCCCGCGCCGGCGACCGCGTCGACCTGCTCGCCTACGACCGGCAGGTGCGCGCCCTGGTCCAGGGAAAGGCCGCCGCACAACTCCTGCCGTCCCTTGTCAGGGCCCTGGCCAAGCTGGAGCCGGAACTCATCGAGACCGACGCACGCGGCCTCACGGCAGCCGCTCTGCGCACAGCACCGCGCCGCTCCCTGATCGTCCTCCTCACCTCGCTCGACGCGGCCCCGGTCGAGGACGGCCTGCTACCAGTACTCCCCCAGCTCACCCGACGCCATACGGTGCTTGTGGCCTCCGTGGCCGACCCTCACATCGCGCGTATGGCTGAGGACAGAGGCGGCGTCGACGCGGTGTACGCGGCCGCGGCGGCATCCCAGGCCCAGCAGGAACGGCAGCGCACCGCCGAGCAGCTCCGCCGTAATGGAGCGACAGTGGTGGACGCGACTCCGGAGGAACTGGCTCCCGCTCTGGCGGACGCGTATCTGGCGCTGAAGGCGGCTGGACGCCTTTGAGACAGATATCCGTCCGGTTCCTTTCAGAGGGAAAAAGGCCTTGAACGCAGAAAACCCCCGCACCAAGAGGTGCGGGGGTTTTCCTCAAATATAGTTCGGCGGTGTCCTACTCTCCCACAGGGTCCCCCCTGCAGTACCATCGGCGCTGTGAGGCTTAGCTTCCGGGTTCGGAATGTA
>NZ_JBHXLV010000062.1:0-31860 GCF_042721685.1 Streptomyces sp. NPDC058459
GTGCGGGGGAGGCGCCTTCGGCGCGTACGGGCTCAGTTGCCCGAGACGGTGACCTTCTCGTCGTTCTTCAGCTCGTCCACCAGCGTCTTCACCTTCGCCTTGTCCCAGACGAGGTTGCCGCCGACGGAGCCGGAGACGGGCATGTTCAGGGACGTGCCGTCACCGCCGTTGACGCCCTTCATCGCCCAGAACATCGAGGCCAGGTCGAACAGGCCCATGTCCTTGTCGACGCTGAGGGAGTCCAGGCCCGCGCCCATCGTCGGATAGAACTTGAAGGGGTTCAGCACGGTCGAGGGGGTCGCCACCTGGTGGGCCAGCGCCGCGAGGAACTTCTGCTGGTTCTTGGTCCGCTCCAGGTCGGAGGCGGCGAAGGCGTGCCGGGTACGGACGAAGGCGAGGGCCTGCTCGCCGTTCAGCGTCTGCTCGCCCGCCTGGAAGTCGGCGCCGGAGTACTTGTCCTTGAACCCCTTGTCGATCTTGATGTCGACGCCCCCGACCGCGTCCACGATGTTGGCGAAGCCGGCGAAGCCGATCTCCACGTAGTGGTCGATGCGCAGCCCGGTGTTGTACTCCACGGTCCGGGTCAGCAGGGTCGGCCCGTCCTCGGCGTAGGTCGCGTTCAGCTTCGCGTGCCGGCCGCGCGCCGGGTAGACCTTGCCGGAGGTGGAGCCCTTGTAGGAGGGGACGACCACGTCGGAGTCGCGGGGCAGCGATATCAGGGTGTCGCCGTTGGAACCGACGTGCAGGATCATCACCGAGTCCGTGCGCTGGCCCTCGGCCGAGCCGGTGTGGAGTCTCTTCTTGTCCTCGCTGGTCATGCCCTTGCGGCTGTCGGAGCCGACGATCAGATAATTGGTGCCCTCACCCCCCTCGGGGCGGTCGATCACCTGGGAGAGGTCGACGTCCCGGTTGAGCTTGGAGTCGGCCCAGAAGTACGTGGCCACCGACGTGACGAGCAGCACAGCGGCCAGGGTGATCGTGCCCACCTTGATCCGGCGGCCCCAGTCGGGCGCCGGGCGGGGTGCACGGACACCGGCCGGGGCGCCGGGGCCGCCCGTGCCGCCGCCGTACACCTGGGCGGTGTTGAAGCCGCTGTCGTAGCCGTCGTGGCCCTGGCCGTCGACGTACGACTGCTGCCTGGGCACCCCGCCGCCGTACTGGGGCGCACCGGCGCCGGGGGGCGCGGCCGGGCGTCGTACCTGCCGCATCACGCGCGGGGCTTCCGGCTGCGCACCGGCGCTGCCGCGTCCGTAGCGGGAGCCGCGCTCGTCGTCGGACCATCCCTCGGGCCAGTCATTCATGCGCCCCAGTGTGCAGGGTGCCGACCGATGCCTTACAAGGGTTGTCGGAAAATCGGAGCGCCTCTGTTGCGAACCCGACATAAATTCCGCGAAAGCGGCTCAGCATAGGGTGGGGGACATGACAGACCAGGCGCCGGCCGCTTCTCCGGAGATCCCGGGCAAGCCCACTTCCGCTTCCCGCACCACCCTCAGCCACATCATGACCCACAACGACACCAACCTGCTGGGTTCGGTGCACGGTGGCGTGATCATGAAGCTCGTCGACGACGCCGCGGGCGCCGTGGCGGGCCGCCACTCCGGGGGCCCCGCCGTCACCGCGTCCATGGACGAGATGGTCTTCCTGGAGCCGGTGCGGGTGGGTGACCTGGTCCACGTCAAGGCCCAGGTCAACTGGACCGGCCGCACCTCCATGGAGGTCGGGGTGCGAGTCCTGGCCGAGCGCTGGAACGAGTCCGCGCCGCCCACCCAGGTCGGCTCCGCCTACCTCGTCTTCACCGGCGTGGACGGCGACGGCAAGCCGCGCCCGGTACCCCCGGTGCTCCCGGAGACCGAGCGCGACCGCCGCCGTCACCAGGAGGCCCAGATCCGCCGCACCCACCGCCTCGCCCGCCGCCGCGCCATCCGCGAACTCCGCGAACGCCGCGCGGCGGAGGGCATCACCGACTGAACACCCGCGGCCGAGCACGGCCTGGGGCCGCGTCCCGCGTGGGCCCGGACGGGGCCGCCCGCGTGGAGGCCGAGGGCGGCTGTACCCCCCGCCCAAGCCGCGCAGCGCTACGCCTGGCCCGAGCACACCACCTCGTCGCCCCGGACCACCGGGGCGTCCGGGGTGGCGATCTGGGGGGCCCTGACCGGGTGGACGGACTTCCAGTCGGTGCCCGCCGTCACGCGGAGGACCGGGCCCAGGCCGGGGACGGGGTGGAGTTCGCTGCCGGGCAGGGCCGTGGCCAGGGAGCGGGCGGAGCGGTCCCAGCGGGGGTCGTAGGAGATCACCGTGCGGGCGGCGGCGTGCGCGGCGGCCACCGGCCGGCGGGTGGTGGCGAAGCCGGTCGCGGCGAGCGCCGCGTCCACCTTGCGGCCGAGCCCCGCCGCGCCGGTGGCGTTCTCCACCCGGACCCGGACGGAGTGCGGGTCGACCTCGACCGTCGTCGCCGGCGGAGCCTTCCTCGGCGGGTGCGCGGCGAGCGGCTTGTCGTCGCGCAGGTTCGCGAAGAGCCGTTCCGACTTGACCGGGTCCCACTTCAAGGTCGAGCCGATGCCCTTGACGGCGAACCCCATCTGCCCGATCGGCACGGTGGTGAACTCCGAGGACGAGGGCGAGAAGTTCCGCATGGCCCGCCCGAGGTCGAGCAGCTCGTCGGTGCCGAAGCCGTTGTCCGCCCGCACGGAGCCGAGCACCGCCCGGGTCACGTCCCGGAACCGCATCGGGTTGAACAGCACCCCCGAGGACGTGGCCCGCTCGATCAGCGCGGCCATGAACCGCTGCTGGCGCTGCATCCGGCCCAGATCGCTTGCCCCGTCGACATGCCGGGCGCGGACGTACTGGAGCGCCTGTCCGCCGCCCAGGGTGTGCGGGCCGGGCGCGAGGTCGAGCCCGGTGTAGGAGTCCTTCAGCGGGCTCGGGGTGCAGATCTTCACCCCGCCGAGGACGTCCACCGTCTTCATGAAGCTGGTGAAGTCGACCTCCAGATAGTGGTCGATCTTCACGTGCGTCATCGCCTCCACCGTGCGCACGGTGAGCTGCGGCCCGCCCTCGGCGTACGCCGCGTTCAGCTTCATCGGGTGCGGGTGGTGCCGCTCACCGGTGGTCTGGTCGATGTGCTCGGGCACCTCGGTGTACGAGTCACGCGGCAGACTCACCACGCTGGCCCGCTCCCGGTCCCCCGAGATGTGCACGATCATCACCGTGTCCGTGCAGTGGCAGGGCGCGCCGCCCAGCCGGTACACGCGCCGCTCCTCCTCGGTGATCTTGTCCCGGCCGTCGGTGCCGACCAGCAGGACGTTCGTGCCGTGGCCGGCGCGGGGCCGGTTCTTCATGTCCTTGAAGGCGTCGACCCGGGCGATACCCGAGTCCAGGCCGGTGACGACCGCGTGCCCGATCCCGGCCGAGGCGAGCACCGTCACCGACAGCGCGGTCACCACCCGCACCGGCCAGCGCGGCCGCCGCCTGCGGGCGACGGGCCGCCGTACCCGGCCGGCCGGCCGCGGCCGGCGCTGCGGCCTGGAGGCACCACCCGCACCACCCGCACCTCGGGCGGAGGGGGAGGGGGGCCGGGGCGGTCTGGGCAAGGGACACCTCCGGGCTGCGGCCGTACGTGGGAATGTGATCACCGTAGGCCGATACGATCTCCAGCCCGCGTCGCGGCCACGGCGGCGCGCACCGGTGTCCCCCGTTCGCGGTAACGCCAGCCGCCTGTGGACGCCGAGCCCGACGTGCGGCATCCCGCCGTTGCCGTGATCATGCCCGTGCTCCACGAGGAGCGGCGGCCGCGGGGGGCCGTGGGTGACGACACGAAGGGCTCCTCCCGCAGCCGGGAGGAGCCCTTTCGCCCGCTGTCGGCCGAGAGGCCTACCAGCGGTACGGCTTGTACACGTCCATGCACGAGGTCCGGTCCGAGCCGTTGATGGCGTCCGTGCCGCCCGGCAGGTCACCGGCCTTCGGCGCGGCCTTCTTCCGGTAGGTGTCCCCGGTACGCCAGTCCGCGCCGACCACGACCGTCACTCCGGAGACATCGGTGGAACGTTTCACCTGCCTCGCCGGGATGCCCAGCGCCTTGGCCACGGCCTGCGCGTCACCCTGCAAGTCGGCGCTCGGGTAGCGCACCACCGTCTCGTCGGCGGGCGCTGCCGCCGAGGTGTCCGCCTCGGCCAAGCCGTACCCCTTCGCCTCCAGGGCGCTCGCCACCGCGCCGGCGCGCCCGCTGACCGGGGCCAGCGTGCTGGTCCGGGTGCCGTTCCGCACCCGCACCCCGAGCCGGCCCGGAGCGGCCGACGGCGCCTTGGCGGGCTCGGCCTCCGCGACGGCCTTCTTCGCCGGCTTGCCGTTCTTGTCGAGCGCCACGTCCTCGCGGAGCATCTGCCACAGCTTGTCGGCGCTGGCCTGCACGGGCAGTACGTGGGACGAGTTCTGCGGGTCCTCGTAGTTGGGCATGGTCAGCGAGGTGATGCGGTCGGCCGGCACCGCCTTCAGCTCCATACCGAGGTCGTAGAGCTTCTTGACGCTGCCGATCTCGTCGGACACGGTCAGGGACTTGGTGGCCGCCTCCGCGAGGTCCGTCAGCCTGCCGCTGTCGGTGAAGACGTTCTGGCCCTTGAGCGTGCGGATCATCGAGTTCAGGTACATGTGCTGGGCGCGGGCGCGCATCACGTCGCTGCCCCAGGCGTGCCGGGTGCGCAGCCACTGGAGGGCCTGCTTGCCCTGCACCTTGTGCGTGCCGGCGGTCAGCTTCAGCCCGGAGCCGCCGCGCTGTGCGGGCGTGGAGCGGTCCCAGACGTTCTGTCTGACGCACACCCCGACGCCGCCGATCGCGTCCGCCATCCGCACCACACCGGCGAAGTCGATCGTCATCCAGTGGTCGATGTAGACCCCGGTGAGGTTCTCCCACGTCGCCAGCGTGCAGCCGGCGCCGCCCCGGGCCAGCGTGACGTTGATGATGTCGTTGGTTGCCGGGTAGACCTTCCCGGTCTTGGCGTCCTTGCACTCCGGGATGTCCACCCGGGTGTCCCTGGGAATGCTCACCATGGCGGCGCTCTCCCGGTCCGCGGACACGTGGATCAGCATCTGCACGTCGCCCAGGGGCGGGTTGCCGCGGTCGTTCCTGCTGCCGCCGAGCTTGACGTTCTCCGCGGAGGCCCGGCTGTCGGAGCCGATCAGCAGGATGTTCAGCGGGGTCTGGCCGTCCGCGTTGGGCTGGGCACGGTGCGCCCTGGAGTCGTCGCTGCCGCTGCGCGCCCCCGCCCGGATGTTGCCGTTGAGATGCTCGTAGTACAGGTAACCGGCGCCGGCCGTCCCTAGTATCAGCAGCGCCAGCACGCTCGCCGACCAGCGCAACACGCGCCGTCCGCTCCGCCGGCCGTCCCGCTGCCTCCCGCCACGGCGGCTGCCGCCGCCCCTCCTTGAGCCTCCGTCGCGCGGGCCGTCGGCCCTCGGCGCGCGCTCTCTGGTGTTCTGCGCCACCGAACCCCTCCCCCGAACCCGACTTTGCGACAACTCCTCGTCCTTCCACCACACACGCAGCAAACGGGCCCGTCCCGCGCCTGGTTAGACGCACGACAGGCTCGATGGGTTACCCGGACGCGCCCGACGGGTGGTCTAGGAGGCGCATTCGACCTTGTCCGCCGTGGACTTGCCGGTTACTTCCGGCGCCTTGGCCGGGGCGGTGAGCGAGATGCCCGCGCCCTTGAAGTCCTTGCCCAGCGTCAGTGACATCGCCGGGAGTCCCTGCGCGTTGTCGACGCTCCTGCCCGGCTTCAGCGCCGCGCCGGACAGGCCCATGAGGGCGGCCAGTTCCCGCGCCTGCGGCGCCTGGTCGGGCGCGTACTCCAGAACCGTCCTGCTCACCTCGGCCGGGGCGTTGCCCGCGTTCTCCGACTTGAGGATGCCCTTCTCGGTCTGCATCCAGTTGAGGGTCTCCTGCGCGCTGCCGGCCACCGCACCGCCGTTCATGACGCGCACCCGCACCTCGGACGGCGTCGACCTGCTGCCCTTGAGCCGGGCGGCCTGGGCGTCCTTGGCGGCCTTCTCCCTCTTCTTGACGTCGGTGAAGGAGACGTCGCCGTTGATGGCGTCGAAGATGGCGGGGGCCAGGCCCTGGTCGACGATGACCGTCTTGTGGACGACGCCGTCCGCCGGGTTGTCCTTCACCGGCACCGTCATGAAGGTGATGTTCTTCGGCGGGACCTTCTTCAGCTCCAGGGCTATGTCCTTGAGCGTGCCCACCGACTTGATGCCCTGGTCGACGGTGAGCGCCTTGGTCGCGGCCTCGGCCAGGGCCAGCAGCTTGGCCGGGTTGGTGAGGGTGTCGCCGGAGGACATGTCCCGCATCAGCGAGCCCATGAACTGCTGCTGCACCTTGATCCGGTCCAGATCGCCCGCGTTCCCCCAGGCATGCCGGGTACGGACGAACGCGAGCGCCTGCTCGCCCTCGACGTCGGACTCCCCGGCGGGCAGGTCCAGGTGGGAGTCCTTGTCCTTCACCGCGTGCTTCAGGCACACCTTGACGCCGCCGACCGCCGAGGTCAGCGTCTTGACCGCGTTGAAGTCGACCATCATGAAGTGGTCCGGCGTGATGCCCGTGACCGCCTTCACCGTGCGCATCGTGCAGCCCGCGTCGCGTCCCTCCTGGCCGAGGCTCTCGTTGAAGCGGACCTGGCTGGAGCCGGGAACGACCTTCTTGCTGCCGTCGCTCTGGTTGGTCTCGCAGTCCGGGACGTCCACGACCAGGTCACGGGGGATGCTCAGCGCCGTCGCGTTCGTGCGGTCCTTGGCGACGTGCAGCAGGATGTTGGTGTCCGCGTGGCCGACGCTGTTCTTGTCGCCGTAGCCCTCGTTGCCCTTGCCGGTGCGGCGGTCGGTGCCGATGATCAGGATGTTGAAGGCGTCGTCCTTGCTGAAGCCCTGCTTGGCCGCGCTGCCGACATCGGTCGCCGAGACGTTGCCTTCCAGGTGCTTGAGGTAGAGGTAGCCCGCCGAACCCACGGCCACCAGCACCAGCGCCATACCGCCGCCGGTCCACGCGACGATCTTCTTGGCCTTCGACTTCTTCTTCACCGGGCGCCGGTTGCGCCGTCCCGGCGGCGGCTCCGGCTCGGCACCCCGGCGGCGGCGCGGCTGCGGCACCTCGGCCCCCCGCTCCGGCGCCCCCCGTAGCGCCGCGCCCCCGCCGCGTTCGGCCTCCGGATCGGCGGGACGACCCCGCCGGGAAGTCCGCGGCGCGGGAACCGGCGAATGCGGTGCGGAACTGCCCAGTCGCAGTTCGTATTCGCCGGTGTTCGGATTGAGTACCCACTGGTCTGCGGGGTCGATGTTCTCCGCCCGCCCACGGCTCTGCGCGTCCACGGTTGTCCGAATCCTCCGTCGGGGCCACGCGGCGCCTTCCCCCTCGTAGGCGCTCGGGTCTCGGTAAACGGTGCGCGGTCGGAGGACGTACCTCGCGGGCCGGGGCACCGGATCGCTCACACTATCCGCCCTGTTCAGCGTCGAGCGACGCTGGTGACGAATTACACGTTCCTAGAACTGGGCAATCCCGCTCATTCCTCTGGACAGAAGTTCGCCGATTTGGTGTGGGGATTACTCACACGTGTGCGCGGCGGCGGTGCTGCCCCGGTATGTGGGGGTGGCCGACGGATTCCCGCCCGCGTCGTCGCCGGGGGCTTTCCCGCCGGTTTCCGGTGAAGTGTCCGCCACTTCGACGGGCCGGTCCGCACGCAGCCGGGCGAACAGCTCACGGGCCTCCGGCTGCACCAGCTGGTCCCGGTCGGAGTCGTAGACGTACGCCTCGCGCGGGGCCGTGAGGAACCGCACATGTTCGGTGGGGATGTCGCGCAGCCCCCGGACCAAGCGGTACAGACCGCGCAGACTGGCCAGTTCGGGGTCGGTGGTGAGGGCGGAGGTCGCCGCGTCCAGCACCGGATACAGCTTCACCGGGTTCAGCAGCACGTCGTCGCTCCGCACCCTCTCGACCAGCGCGCCGAGGAACCGCTGCTGCCGGTCCATCCGGTCGGTGTCGCTGCCGTCCCCGAGCGACTTGCGGGCCCGTACGTAGCCGAGCGCCTGCTCGCCGTCGAGCGTGACCCGGCCGGCGGGCAGCTTCAGCTTGGCCGCCTTGTCGTCGATCGGCTCGCGCAGGCACACCCGTACCCCGTCGACGGCGTCCACCAGCTGCTTGAACCCGCTGAAGTCGACGACCATGTGGTGGTCGACCCGGATGCCGGTCAGCTCCTCGACGGTACGGATAGTGCAGGCCGAACCGCCGACCTGGAAGGCGTGGTTGAACATGGAGAACGCCTGCCCGGCCTGCCCGCCGCCGGTGCGCCAGCAGGCCGGGACGCGCACCATCAGGTCACGGGGGACCGAGACCGCGGTGGCACTGCTCCGGTCGGCCGCGAGATGGAGCAGGATCGTGGTGTCCGAGCGCTCGCTGCCGGTGTCCCGCCCGTACTCGCCGTTGTCGCTCCCGGCGCGGGTGTCGGTGCCGATCAGCAGGATGTTCTGGGCGCCGGACACCAGCGCTGTGGGCCGCTCCTCGTCGTAGCGGGCCAGCTCCCGCGCGGCCGCCTCGTCCGGGGTGATGTTGTCGCTGAGCCGGACGTAGAGCGCCCAGCCGACCCCGCCCGTGGCCAGGAGCAGCACCGCCGCGCCGAGCGCGCCGCCCTTCAGCCACCGCCGCCTGCGCCGCCGCGCGAGCCCGTCCCCGGTGGCCGAGGCGCCGGGCAGTGCCGAGTCGGGCACGGCGGCACCACCCCTCGCGGTCGTCGGACGCAGGCTCTGCTCCTACGACCATGGCCGCGTGAACGGCGCTGAGCCGCCCTTTGCTGGTCCGAACGGGCGGCGGCCCTCAGTGCCGGGAGGCGGTCACCCGCTCGGTGTCGATGCGCTGCGCCAGCGCGTCGGCGGACAGCTTGCCGAGGTTCCTGCACAGCACCACGGAGCCCCCGACAGCAAGCGGCGCGTACAGCCCGGCGCTCAGCCCGGCCCAGGTGTCGTACGGCAGCCCGGACAGCAGCCGGGAGCCCGGCCCGGTGAGGTCCAGCCCGGGTGCGTCGGCGAGCGCCCGCTCCACCACCTCGGCCGCGCTGAACTCGGCCCCGGCCACGATCAGCGCGGGCTCCTCCGGGTCCACCGGCGCGAACGGGGCGAACCGGTCGCCCTGGCCAGGCACCTCGGCGGCGTAGTCCATGAAGCCCTCCGGGACCCGGGGGAACCGGCCGCCCAGCGGGCGCAGCGCCATGGCGACCCGCTCACCCCGGCACGCCCGCGCCTCCTCCAGGGTGTCCGGCCCGCTCACCACCACATCGGCCGCGCCCGGGTTCCCGGACACGTCGGCCACGGCGCCCACCGACGCGCACGCCAGCAGCCACACGGCGGTCTGCCAGTGCGCGGGCAGCAGCAGGGCGACCCGGTCGCCGGGGGCCACGGACAGCTCGCCCTGGAGCAGATTGGCGGTCTTGGCCACCCAGTTGGCGAAGGTGGCGACGGACAACTCGACGCGTTCGCCCGTGGCGTCGTCGTAGAAGGTCACCAGGGGGCGTCCGGGGTCCGCGGCGAGCGCGGAACGCAGCAGGTCGGCTGGGGTGCGATCGGTGGCGTTCACCCACGCAAGGGTACGCGGGCCGGGCCGGGCCCGACGGCCGCTCAGGTACGGGTGCCCGCGCCCGTACCTGAGCGGTGGCCGGCTGCGTACGACCGGGGGACGGCGCACGCCGGCCGCGCTGCCCTGGGGCACCGTCGCACCGCACGCAGACGTTCCGCCGGTCCCGGCAGGAAGCGGAGACGACAGGTGACAGAAGCGATCCTCCTGGGCGGCGGCAAAGGACCCCGGCTGCGGCCGCCAGCGGCGCACACGCCCAAGCCCATGCTCCCGGCGGCCGGGACACGGCACGGTGGTGGGCGAGGGCGCGTTCGTCGCCCGGGGGGGCGCGTGTGCGGGTCCACGATCCTGCCGGAGGCGGTCATCGAGCCCGGCGCGGTCGTCACCGACTTCCCCATCGGCAGCCGGGCCCCCGTCGGCGAACGGTCCGTCCGCACCGGCGCGGTGGTCGCCGCCGACAACGAGCCGCGGGACGGGGTCCGGGTGTGGTGCGACGCGCACCCCGGCGGGCGCGGCCAGGTTCTCCTCGGACCGGTAGCCCCGCTCACCACCGGCCGATGTCCGTCTTCCGCATCTTCGGGTGCCGGCGGGCCGGCATGTCGCCGCTCAGCAGGACGTAGCGGGCGGCCCGGTGCCGCTGGCCCCCGGCGGCGTACGGCTCCAGCAGGCGCAGCATCTCCGCGTCGTCCGCGTCCCGGTTCCCGGTCAGCGCCCAGCCGATGATCCGGGGCAGATGCAGATCGCCCGTGGTCACCGCGTCCGGCGCCCCATGGGAGCGCTGCACCACCTCGGCCGACGTCCACGGGCCTACGCCGGGTACGACCTCCAGCAGGGCCCGCGCCTCGGCCGGGGGCATCTCCGCCGTCTGCTCCAGCCGCGCGGCGAGCCGGACGGCCCGCAGGATGGTGGAGGCCCGCTTGTCGTCCACGCCCGCCCGGTGCCACTCCCAGGACGGGATCAGCGCCCAGGTCCGGGGCGCCGGCATCACCCACATCGGGCGCTCGCCCGTACCGGCGGGCCCCGGCGCGGGCTCCCCGAACCAGCTCACCAGCCGCCGCCACGCCCGGTAGGCCTCGTCGGCGGTGACCTTCTGCTCCAGCACCGTGGGGATCAGCGACTCCAGCACCAGCCCGGTCCGGGTCAGCCGGAGCCCGGGGCGCCGGTGCCGGGCCAGCGCGACCTGGCGGTGCCGGGGCTCGAAGAGGCCGGGCTCGTCGGCGGCGCCCAGCAGCTCGGGCAGCCGGTCCAGCAGCCAGTCCGCACCGGGCCCCCACGCCTCGCCGCGCACCTCGCCGCCGCACGCGTACACGCGCAGCGTGCCCGGCCCGGCGGGGGTGCGGGTGGCGCGCCACACCGAGCCGTCGCGCGTCGCGCGGAAGGTCGGGTCACCGCCGCCGCGCCGCAGCGGCCCCAGCACCAGGCCGAGGTCGAACGGCCCGTCCGGCACCCACGCCCGCGTCCGGGACCCGGCCGCCTGCCGGGGCACCACGGGCGCCGGAATCCCGTCGCGCACGGTCGCGTGCGACGGGGGCCGGGGGGCGAAACGTCCTGCCACGGGGAGAGGTCCTAGGGGTGCGGATGGGGCGGGGGTGTCCTACGAGACTAGGGCCTCTCCACCCGACCCCGCCTCAGCGCACCTCGATGAACGCCCCCGCCTCCCGGGCCGGCCGGGCCGGCGGTTCCTGGGCCGGGTGACCGATCGCCACCGCGCCCATCGGGTCCCAGCCGGCCGGCAGGCCCAGCACCTCGCGGACCACGTCACGGCAGAACATCGTGGACGACACCCAGGCCGAGCCCAGCCGCTCCCCGGCCAGCGCGACCAGGAAGTTCTGCACGCCCGCGCCCGTGGCGACCACGAACATCTCCCGCTCGGCCGCGTCCCGCCGCGTGTCGCCGTAGGTGTGCGAGCCGTCCATGACCAGGCAGGGCACCGCCAGATACGGCGCGTCGCGCAGCACACCACCGCGCCGGACCCGCCTGGCGACGGACTCCTCGCTCCTGCCGTCCCGGCGCAGGTCGGCGATCCAGGCGTCCCGCATCGCGTCCAGCAGCGCGCGCCTGGACCCGGCCGACTCCAGCAGCACGAACCGCCACGGCGTGGTGTGGTGCGGGGCGGGCGCGGTCACGGCGGCGGCCACCGCGCGGCGCACCGAGCCGGGATCGACCGGCTCGTCGGTGAAGGCCCGCACGGTACGGCGCAGGGTAAGCGCCTCCCGTACCGCCTCGGAGGTGCCGAGCCGGAACATGTCGTCCCGCGCGGAGCGCACCAGCGCCCGCGCGCCGTCGCCCTCCTCCGACGCGCCGGTGACCACGTGGGGCAGGCCGCGTACGACCGCCACCGGCAGGCCCGACGCCTTGCCCTTGACGAGGTCGCCCGCCGAGGCGAGTTCGTCGGCGGTGGCGACGACGGTGGCGGAGAGCGGGTTGCCGTGCGCGTCCGTGCCGCCGCGCAGGTCGTCCAGGACCCGCACCCCGGCCGCGCCGATCGCCACGTCGGTGAGCCCGGCGCGCCAGGGACGGCCGAAGGTGTCGGTGACGATCACGCCCACGGTGACGCCGAGTGCCTCCCGCAGCCCCTCGCGGATCGCCCGCGCCGAGGCGTCCGGGTCCGCGGGCAGCAGCAGCACGGTGCCCTCGGCGGTGTTGGACGCGTCGACCCCGGCGGCGGCCATGACCAGGCCCTGCCGGTTCTCCACGATGCGCAGGGGTCCGCGCCGGGCCACCACGCGCACCGTCTCCGCGTCGATCGCGGCCTCCCGGTCGGCGGCCCGCACGATCCGCCCCTCGGCCTTGGACACGATCTTGGAGGTGACGAGCAGCACGTCCCCGTCCGTGAGACCGGGCTCGGCCGAGGCGATCAGCTTGGCCAGGTCGTCGCCCGGCGCCACCTCGGGCAGACCGGCGGGCGCCCAGACCCGGTAACCACTCACGCGGTCCGCACCTCCCTGGCCAGCTCCAGCGCCTCGCGCGCCATCGCGGCGGTCGCGTCCAGGTCGCTCATCATCAGCGGGACGGCACGGCAGCGGATGCCGGCCGCCTCCACCGTCGACACCGAGTCCGCGTCCACGGTGTCGACGAGCCAGCCGTCCAGCAGCCCCGAGCCGTAGTGCGCGGCGACGGCGGCGGCGGTGGACTCCACGCCGACGGCGGCGAGCACCTTGTCGGCCATCCCGCGCACCGGCGCGTCACCGACGATGGGGGAGAGCCCGACCACCGGGACGCCCGCCTCGGCGATGGCCTCCCGGATGCCGGGCACCGCGAGGATCGTGCCCACGGACACCACGGGGTTGGACGGCGGGAAGAGGATGACGTCGGCCGCCGCGATGGCCTCCAGCACACCGGGCGCGGGCTTGGCCTGCTCGGCGCCGACCGGCACGACCGCCTCGGCGGGCACCGAGGCGCGCAGCCGCACCCAGTACTCCTGGAAGTGGACCGCCTTGCGCTCGCCGTCGAGGTCGACGGCCACATGGGTCTCCACCCGGTCGTCGGTCATCGGGATCAGCTTCACGCCCGGCTTCCAGCGGTCGCACAGCGCCTCGGTGACCGCGCTCAGCGGATACCCGGCGCCCAGCATCTGGGTCCGCACGATGTGGGTGGCGAAGTCCCGGTCGCCGAGCCCGAACCAGCCCGGCCCGGCGCCGTAGGCGGCCAGCTCCTCCTTGAGGTGGAAGGTCTCGTCCTCCCGCCCCCAGCCCTGCTCCTCGTTGATGCCGCCGCCGAGCGTGTACATCACGGTGTCGAGGTCCGGACAGACCTTCAGCCCGAAGAGATGGATGTCGTCGCCGGTGTTGCCGATGACCGTGATGTCCGCGTCCGGGGCGGCCTGCTTCAGACCGCGCAGGAACCGGGCACCGCCGATGCCGCCTGCCAGAACCACAATGCGCATGGGCTCAGTGTGTCAGCAGCCGCCGACAGCCGGTGCGGCCGGTGATCACACCGCGGTCGCGCTCGGCTCCGTACGGGCCTCGCAGTGCGGGGAGGCGGGGGTCCCCCCGGTCGAACCCAGTTGGGACTGGGGGAGCATGGGCATCTCGGTGAGGCCCGGGTAGTAGACGTGCAGGCTGACCGCGGGCTCCAGCGCGTCGTTGACCACGTCGTGCGCATAGCCGGGCGCGAAGACTCGCTGGGCGCCGGCCGCGAGGGTGCGGGTGCCGCGCCCGGTGCGCTCGGTCAGGGTGCCCTCCAGGACGGTGAGGATGCCGGAGGAGCGGCCGTGGTCGTGCGGCCCGCTGCCCTGGCCGGGCACCCAGGACAGCAGCCACACCTCGTAGCCGGGGCCCTGGCGCAGCCGGTGGTACCAGCGGGCGGTGGCGTCGTAGCGGACCAGGTGGGCCCACGCGTCGCGGTCGGCGGCGACCGCGCGGGCCAGCCCGGCGAACTCGGCGACGGTCACGGGGTGCTCGCGGGGCGGCTGCAGCAGGTGGGGGACTTCGAGGAGGTCACCGGCGATCTGGAGATCGTTGTCGCTGTTCATGGGGGTGTGGGGTTCCTCGGCGGAGAGGCGGTGGCTGGAGTGTCGCTGGGCCCGGCCCGGATCACGGGCGTACGGGGAGGTGTCCCGGAACGGGGTACGGGAGCGGCGGGACGCGCCGGGCCGGGATGGGCCCGAGGTCAGCTGGAGCTCGGTCGGCTCAACAGCTGGGACAGCAACAACAGCTGCGACGCACGCAGAGGGCACCGGTGGACCCGGCGATGCGGGTCGTCGTGGGTGCGAAGTCTACGAGCATGCCCCCTAGGACAGCGGTTCACACCTGTGGTGTCAACTCGGGGCCCGGTCCGAGGGGTGCGCTTCACCTCATCCGGTGCATCTGTCAGATGAAAGGTTTGTGCACCCCATACCGGGGACACATGGCGCACATCCGGGCGACGCCTTTCGTGTCCTCAGCCATGCGTCGAGATTTATCCCGATTTGAACACTAAACGCAGGGCCTTGGTTCCGCAGAGTGAATAACGGGCTCAATAGCAGATCCCGGCTTGACTCGCTCGGAGCAGCACACTTGTAATTTCACTCGTGTCGTTCGGCCGGGCCGGCCAGGCACGGGGACGCGAAAGACGGACGAGGGGCGCACATGACCGAGCTGGTGGAGCAACTGCTGGTCGACGACGCGGACGAGGAACTCGGCTGGCAGGAGCGGGCGCTGTGCGCCCAGACCGACCCCGAGTCCTTCTTCCCCGAGAAGGGCGGCTCCACGAGAGAGGCGAAGAAGGTCTGCCTCGCGTGCGAGGTCCGCTCCGAGTGCCTCGAGTACGCCCTCGCCAACGACGAGCGCTTCGGCATCTGGGGCGGGCTGTCCGAGCGGGAGCGCCGCCGGCTGAAGAAGGCCGCCGTCTGACCGGCCAGGGCGCCGTCCGCCGGTCACCGGGCATACGCACCTACGGTGCGAACGGCCCGTCGCACGTGGGTTGTCCACAGGCGGCGGGCCGTCGTCATGACCGACCGATAGTGTGGGCGCTCGTCCGAGACGCCCCGCTGTCCTTGACGGTCACAGGCGTCCACCGCAGTCCATCGAACCGGGGCCCGTACCTCGATGTCCGTGCACAGCCATACGGCAGCCCAACACGACGCTGCCACCCCTGAGTTCCCGCGCCATGTCGTGACCGCTGTCCTGGTCACCCATGACGGCGCCCGCTGGCTGCCCGACGCGCTCGCCGGGCTGCTGAGTCAGGAGCGCCCCGTGCAGTACGCGGTGGCGGCCGACACCGGCAGCGCGGACGACTCCGCCCAACTGGTCACCGAGACCCTGGGGGAGGAGGCGGTCGTCCACCTGGCCCGGCGCACCGGCTTCGGCCAGGCCGTGGAGGAGGCCACCCGCCTCGCACCCGTCCTCACCCCGGACGACCTGCCCTACCTCAGGCGTCCGAACAGCTGGGACCCCGCCACCCGCACCTGGCGCGACGACGCCTACGACCTCCCCGAACTGCCCTACGGAGAGCCCGTCCAGTGGCTATGGCTGCTGCACGACGACTGCGCCCCCGAACCCGCCGCCCTCGCCGAACTGCTGAAGGTCGTCGACAACGAACTCGAACTCGGCCGGGACGACGTGGCCGTGGTCGGCCCCAAGCTCCGCGGCTGGTACGACCGCAGGCAACTGCTGGAGGTCGGCGTCTCCATCGCCAACTCCGGCCGCCGCTGGACCGGTCTGGACCGCCGCGAGCAGGACCAGGGCCAGCACGACCACGTCCGCACCGTGCTCTCCGTCTCCACCGCGGGCATGCTGGTCCGCCGCGACGTCTTCGAGCGGCTCGGCGGCTTCGACCGCCGGCTGCCCCTGATGCGCGACGACGTCGACCTGTGCTGGCGCGCCCACACCGAGGGCTACCGCGTCCTCATCGCCCCCGAAGCCGTCGTCCGGCACGCGGAGGCCGCCTCCCGCGAGCGCCGCACCGTCGACTGCGCGGGCCGCACCACCGCCTCCCCGCACAAGGTCGACAAGGCCGGCGCCGTCCACACCCTGCTCGCCAACACCCGCGCGGCCGCCCTGCCCTGGGTGCTGCTACGGCTGGTCCTCGGCACCCTCCTGCGCACCCTCGCCTACCTCGTCGGCAAGGTGCCCGGCCAGGCCGTCGACGAGATCCGCGGCCTGCTCGGCGTCCTGCTGCGCCCCGAGCGCGTCCTCGCCGCCCGCCGCAGCCGGGGTCCCTCCCAGCTCGACAAGGACGAACTGCGGCAGCTGTTCCCGCCGCCCGGCGCCACCATCCGCGCCACGGCCGAACAGGTCGCCGCCAACTTCTCCAGCAGCTCCGACGTCGACACCTCCGCCGGCCGCCACGGCAGCGCCGTCGAGTCCGGACCCGGCGGCGACGACGCCGACTTCCTGGAGATCGAGCAGTTCGCCCGGCTCAGGCGCATCGCCCGCAAACCCGGCCCGGTGCTCTTCCTCGCCCTGCTGCTGATCTCCCTGACCGCCTGCCGGGCCCTGCTGGGCGGCGGCGCCCTCGCGGGCGGCGCGCTGCTGCCCGTCCCGCCCGGCGCCACCGACCTCTGGTCGGCCTTCGGTGCCGCCTGGCACCCCGTCGGCGCCGGCGGCACCACCGCCGGGCCGCCCTACCTCGCCCTGGTGGCGACGCTCGCCTCGCTCTTCCTCGGCTCCACCGGAGTCGCCGTCACCGTGCTGCTGGTCTGCTCGGTGCCGCTGGCCGGCTTCACCGCCTACTTCGCCTCCCGACCCCTCGTCAGCTCCCGGCTGCTGCGCGCCTGGACGGCCATCGTCTACGCCTTCCTGCCCGCCACCACCGGCGCGCTGGCCCAGGGCCGCGTCGGCACCGCCGTACTCGCCGTGCTGCTCCCGCTGATCGCCCGCGCGGGCATCGCCGCCGCCGGCCTCGCGGGCCGCTCCGGCGCGCGCGGCAGCTGGCGCGCCACCTGGGCGTACGCGCTGCTGCTGACCATCACCACCGCGTTCACGCCCATCGTCTGGCCCGCCGCGCTGGTCCTCGGCATCGGCGTGCTCGTCCTGCGCCGCTCCGACCCGGTCGCCCACCTCCTGCGCTTCCTCGCCCAGCTCGGCACCCCGCTGCTGGTCCTCGCGCCCTGGTCGCTGACCCTGCTGCCGGCCGGCTTCTTCACCGAGGCCGGACTGGACTTCGGCGCCTCGGCCGCCTCCGCCTCCGACCTGCTCGGCACCAGCCCCGGCGGCCCCGGGACCGTCTCCGGCCTGCTGCTCATCGGCATCGTCCTGGCCGCGCTGGCCGCGCTGCTGCGCTCCGAGCGCCGGCTGGGCATCCGCATCGCCTGGGCCGTCGCGCTGACCGGGCTGCTCCTCGCGGTGCTGGCCAACCGCTCCGCCTGGGCCGGACCGGCCACCCTGGTCTACGGCATCGCCCTGCTCGCCGCCGCCGCGCTCGGCGCGGACGGGGCACGCGCGCGGGTGGCCGAGCAGAGCTTCGGCTGGCGCCAGCCGGTCGCCGCCCTGATCGCGCTGGCCTGCGCCGTCGGCCCGCTGGTCGCCGCCGCCGGCTGGATGATCCGGGGCGCCGACGGCCCCCTGGAGCGCCGCGATTCCGCCCAGGTGCCCGCGTTCGTCGCCGAGGACGCCGGCACCCGCGACCAGGCCCGCACACTCGTCCTCGACAGCGACTCCGCCGCACGGGTGCGCTACACCCTGGTCCGGGGCGCCGGCGCCCGTATGGGTGACGGCGAGATCGCCGCGGCCGGCGGTCCGAACACCGGCCTGGACAAGGTCGTCGCCAACCTGGTCGCCGGCTCCGGCGCCGACCAGACCGGCCAGCTCGGCGGGTTCGCCGTCCGCTACGTCCTCGTCCACCAGGGCGCCCCCCGCCAGATCACCCGCGTCCTGGACGCCACGCCCGGCCTGAGCCGGCTCAGCCAGCAGAACGGCAACGCCCTGTGGCGCGTCGACCGCCAGGTCTCCCGCGCCACCCTGACCGGCGCGGGCGGCTCCGGCACCCCGCAGGCCGTCGCCGCCGGCCCGGTGGAGATCCACACCACCGTCCCCGCCGGTTCGGGCGGCCGGGTGCTGCGCCTGGCCGACGCCGTCTCCGACGGCTGGACCGCCACCCTGGACGGCAGGCCCCTCACCCCGAAGACCGTCGACGGCTGGGCCCAGGGCTTCGAACTCCCGGCGGGCGGCGGCAAGCTGGACGTCACCTACGACGCCCCGTTCACCCACACCGTCTGGTTGTGGATTCAGGGCGCGCTCGCCCTACTCCTCGTCGTCCTCGCCCTGCCCGGCCGCCGCCGCGATGTCGATGACGACCTCCCCGACGAGCAGCCCGTACCCGCCCAGGACATGGAGGGCGACGGCCGCCGCGCCCGCCGCCTGCGCGCCCAGGCCGAGGCCGAGGAGACCGAACAGGCCGCCGGGGAGCACGCCGACCCCCAGGCCCCGCCGTACGGACAGCAGGAGCAGCCGGTCATCCCGCACCAGCAGCCCTACGCCGACTGGGACACCGGCACCAGCACCTACACCGACCCCGAGTACGCGTCCTACCCAGCCGACCCCTACGGCCAGACCCCGTACCAGCACCCCGGCTACGACCAGGGCGCCTACCACCCCGACCCCTACGGCCAGACGCCCTACGACCCCTATGGGTACGGGGGCGACCCCGCCCGGCAGCCGTACGGCCCGGCGGCCCACCCGCAGGGTTACGACCCCGCCCAGCAGCCGCCCTACGACGACCGCGGTGAGCGCCACGACGGGAGCCAGCAGTGAACCGCACCACCCTGTCCCTGATCGCCTGCACCGTCGCCCTGGCCGCCGTGACCGGGTTCGCCGCCCTCGACCCGCCCGCCGCCACCGGCACGGACGCGGCCGGCGGCGCCACCGAACGGCCCGTGGAGCGCACCGGCCTGCTGTGCCCGGCGCCGAGCTTCTCCGACATCGCCGACACCACCTACACCTCGTTCACGCCCGTCACCCAGGGCGCCGGCAGCGGCGGCAAGGCCGCGCTGGAGGCGGCCGCCGAGCGGCCGGCCGACGGCAAGGGGGCCAAGAGCGGCAAGAAAGACAGGAACAGCGAGAGCGACAAGCCGGTGCTCACCCCCAAGCCGCCGGGCACGCCGGCCGCCGGCGACACCTCCGGCAGCGACACGCCCGCGCTGATCGGCACCGCCGACGGCACGTACGCGCCCGGCTGGACCGTCCAGCAGACCACCCGGATCGCCGCCGGCACCGGACGCGGCCTCCAGGGCGTCACCTGCACCCCCGCCGACACCGACTTCTGGTTCCCCGGCGCCAGCACCGCCGAGGGCCGCACCGACTACGTCCACCTCACCAACCCGGACGACGAGGCGGCGGTCGTCGACATCAAGCTGTACGGCAAGGGCGGCGCCCTGAAGTCCCCGGTGGCCGACGGCATCACCGTGCCCCCGCACTCCAGCGAGCCGGTGCTGCTCTCCACGCTCACCGAAGAGGCCCAGACCGACCTGACCGTGCACATCGGCGTGCGCGGCGGCCGGGTCGGCGCCACCGTGCAGGCCCAGGACGACGCGGGCGGCGGCGACTGGCTGCCCGCCGCGGCCGACCCGGCGGGCAGCCTGGTGCTGCCCGGCATCCCCAAGGACGCCACCGACGTCCGCCTGATCGCCTTCACTCCCGGTGACGACGACGCCGACGTCAAGGTCCGCCTGGCCTCCCCGGACGGCTCGATCACCCCGGCGGGCAACGAGACCGTGCACGTCAAGGCGGGCATGACCACCGCGGTCGACCTCGGCCCGGTCACCCGGGGCGAACCGGGGTCGCTGCTCCTCACGCCCACCGGCGACGCGGTCCCCGTGGTCGCGGCCCTGCGCGTGGTGCGGGGCAAGGGGGCCCGGCGGGAGACGGCGTACATCCCCGCGACCGCCCCCGTCGGCCGCCGCGCCACCGCCGCCGACAACAGCGCCAAGGGCTCGACCCTGTCCCTGACCGCGCCCACCGGGAACGCCACCGTCAAGGTCACCGCGTCGGCGGGCAGCGAGGGCGGCAGCCCCGCGACGAAGACGTACACGATCAAGTCCGGCACCAGCCAGGACATCGCCGCCCCCACCGGCGGCAAGGGCACGTACGCGCTGACCGTGGAACCCGTCTCCGGCGGTCCGGTCTATGCCGCCCGCACCCTCACCGGCTCGTCCGACGGCGTCTCCGGCTTCACGATCCAGACCCTCCCGAGCGACCGCGGCCTGGTCGCGGTGCCGGGCGCGGAGCAGGACCTGTCCATCCTCCAGCGGTAACCGCGCGACGGGCGGCCGCCCCGGGGGACGGCCGCCCGCTACGCCTCGTCACTCCTCGTCATAGCGCGGGTCCACCGTCTCCGGCGTCAGCCCGAGCAGCTCGGCGACCTGCTCCACGACCACCTCGTGCACCAGCTCGGCGCGTTCGTCGCGGCCCTTGGTGCGGATCTCGATCGGTCGCCGGTACACCACGACCCGCGCCCGCCGGCCGTCCCGCGCGGGGATGACCCCGCCCATCGGCACGCCCTCGTCGTCCCACGGCTCCTCGCCGGTGCCCTCCAGCCGGGGCACCTCCAGCACCAGGAACTCCACCTCGGCCAGCTGCTGCCAGCGCCGCTCCAGCCGTTCCACGGAGTCCCGCACGAGATCCGCGAACACCTCGGCACGGCTGGCCGCCAGCGGCACCTGGGGTGGTGCGATGGGGCCCCGCATGCCCCGTCCGTGACGATCACGGCGTCGGGGTCGGGGACCTGCGGCACGGGGCGGTACGGGGTTGTCCATCACCGCAGAAGCGTAGTCCCCGCCCGCCCCGCACGCCCGGTTCCACGCGGCGGCCGCCCGCCCGCCGCCCCGTGCCCCGCTCCCCGCACCGCCTCCCCGGACTCTTCGCGCGCTTTCTCCCGGTGTTCGCGCAGTCGTCTTCTCGCCATCGTGCGACCGTTCCGGCCACCGCCGGGTCCGGGTGGGGCCACCGCACCGGCCCCGCGGGCAGGACTTTGTACCGGATCATCACCCGATGCCCCCTGCCGGGGCCCGCCCGAGCGGAGGCCGCCGGGCCGCCGGACGGCACGACACGGGAACGGGACCTGATGGAGAGTCGTCGCGGCCCGCTCAAGAGTGCGGTACCGTCCAACATCGTGAGCCTTGTACGTCGCTGTTCGCGCACCGCCTGCGGCCGACCCGCCGTCGCGACGCTGACGTACGTCTACGCCGACTCGACCGCGGTCCTCGGCCCCCTCGCCACCTACGCCGAACCCCACTGCTACGACCTGTGCGCCGAGCACTCCGAGCGCCTCACCGCCCCGCGCGGCTGGGAAGTCGTCCGGCTGCTCGACGGCTCCGCCCCGGCCCGCCCCAGCGGCGACGACCTGGAGGCACTGGCCAACGCGGTCCGCGAGGCGGCCCGTCCGCAGGAGCGCGCGGCGGGAGCGGGCGGTGCACGCACCGCCGACCCCATGGAAGTCGCCCGCCGGGGCCACCTGCGCGTCCTGCGCTCGCCCGACAACTGAGCCACCCTCCCCGCACCTGATCGTCCGGGCGGGTAGTTTTGGGCCCCCAATGGACTTTCAGGAGGGCTGGCCGTGGCAGATCTGTCGCAGATCGTGAAGGCGTACGACGTGCGCGGAGTCGTTCCCGACCAGTGGGACGAGGCAGTGGCCGAACTCTTCGGCGCCGCCTTCGCCGAGGTGACGGACGCGAGCGCGATCGTCGTCGGCCACGACATGCGCCCCTCCTCGCCCGGCCTCTCCCGCGCCTTCGCGCGCGGCGCGCTGAACCGGGGCGTGGACGTCACCGGGATCGGCCTGTGCTCCACGGACCAGCTGTACTACGCCTCGGGCGCGCTGGACCTGCCCGGCGCGATGTTCACCGCCTCGCACAACCCGGCCCAGTACAACGGCATCAAGATGTGCCGCGCGGGCGCCGCCCCGGTCGGCCAGGACACCGGGCTCGCCGGCATCCGCGCACTGGCCGGGCGGTGGCTGGAGTCGGGCGCCCCGGCCCCGGCCGCCTCGCCGGGCACCCTCACCGCGCGCGACACCCTCGACGACTACGCCGCGTACCTGCGCTCGCTGGTCGACCTCACCGCGATCCGCCCGCTGAAGGTGGTCGTGGACGCGGGCAACGGCATGGGCGGGCACACCGTCCCGACGGTCCTCGCCGGGCTGCCGCTCACCGTCGTCCCGATGTACTTCGAGCTGGACGGCACCTTCCCCCATCACGAGGCCAACCCGCTGGACCCGGCCAACATCGTGGACCTGCGCAAGCGGGTCGTGCAGGAGGGCGCCGACCTCGGCCTCGCCTTCGACGGCGACGCCGACCGCTGCTTCGTCGTGGACGAGAACGGCGACCCGGTCTCCCCCTCCGCCGTCACCGCCCTGGTCGCCGCCCGCGAACTCGCGCGCAACGGAGGTACGGGCACGGTCATCCACAACCTGATCACCTCCCGCACGGTCGCCGAGGTGGTCCGCGAGCACGGCGGCACCCCGGTCCGCACCCGCGTCGGCCACTCCTTCATCAAGGCCGAGATGGCCCGCACCGGCGCGATCTTCGGCGGCGAACACTCCGCCCACTACTACTTCAAGGACTTCTGGAACGCGGACACCGGCATGCTCGCCGCCCTCCACGTCCTCGCCGCCCTCGGCACCCGCCCCACCCCCCTCTCCACCCTCACCGCCCGGTACGACCGCTACGCGGGCTCCGGCGAGATCAACTCCACGGTCACCGACCAGCAGTCCCGCCTCGACGCCCTCCGCACGGCGTACGAAGCCCGGCCCGAGGTCACCGTGGACACCTTGGACGGCCTGACGGTCTCCACCCCCGACTGGTGGTTCAACGTCCGCCCCTCCAACACGGAGCCCCTCCTCCGCCTGAACACGGAGGCGAAGGACGAGACGACGATGACGAGCATCAGGGACGAGGTCCTGGCGATCATCCGCGCGTAGCGGCCGGGCAAGGGGACAGGCGGCCGAGACGGCACCCATCCAGCCAACCGAGACGGGCGGACGGCCGGAGAACGCCTGAACCGCACCCACCCCCGACCCGCAGCCGGAACGAAGCCCACGCGCGGCACGACGAAACCCCGGCCCCGCCGAACCGGCGGAGCGCCACGGTACGCTGATCAGCACATCCGCATCCGCCCGAAGGGACACCCCATGCCGCTCGAAGCCGGTCTCCTGGAGATCCTGGCCTGCCCGGCCTGCCACGCCCCCCTCAAGGAGCAGGACGCGGAGCTGATCTGCACCGGCCAGGACTGCGGCCTGGCGTACCCCGTCCGCGACGGCATCCCGGTCCTCCTCGTCGACGAGGCCCGCCGCCCCGCGTAAGCATCAGGACCCCGGCGACCGGAGGCACCCGCCCATGCTCGACGAATCGCTCCTGGACACCCCGGAGGGCCTCGCCGAGGCCGACCGCCGAGGGCTGCTGCGCGGCGCGGCCGAGGCCGGCGCGCGGGTCCGTACCGCGGCCCGGCACGCCGTCGAGGCCGGAGTCGGCGCGCTCCAGCCCGACGGCCGCCCCCGCGCCGTACTGATCGCGGGCCCCGGCGCCGCCGCCACCCACACCGCCGACCTCCTCGGCACCCTGGCAGGACCCGGCAGCCCGGTGATCCGCCTCGAAGCCGCCGGAGTCGCCCCCGCCCCCGGCGCCCTGCGCTGGGAACTGCCCGGCTGGGCGGGCTCCGTGGACCTGCTGCTGATCGCCACCCCCGACGGCACCGAACCGAGCCTCGGCCTCCTCGCCGAACAGGCGTACCGCAGGGGCTGCTCCCTGGTGGCCGTCGCCCCCGCCGGCACCCCCCTCGCCGAGGCGGTCGCGGGCGCGCACGGCCTGTTCATCCCGATGGCGACCGCCCCGTACGACCAGGACGAGCCGCTCGCCGCGGCCTCCTCCGGCGTCTTCTGGGCCCTGCTCACCCCGCTGCTGGCGCTTCTGGACCGCGTCGGCCTGCTGACCGCCGGACCCGACGCGCTGGAGAAGGTGGCCGACCGCCTCGACCACGTCGCCGAGCGCTGCGGCCCCGCCATCGCCACCTACGGCAACGCGGCCAAGACCCTCGCCGCCGAACTCGCCGACGCCCTCCCCGTCATCTGGACGGAGGGCACCTCCGCCGGCCCGGCGGGCCGCCGCTTCGCCGCCGCACTGGCCGAACTCGCGGGCCGCCCCGCCCTGGTGGCCGAACTCCCCGAGGCGCTCGCCGCCCACGAGGCCCTCCTCTCCGGCCCCCTGGCCGCCCGCGCCGACCCGGACGACTTCTTCCGTGACCGGGTCGAGGAGGCGCCCGTGATGCACGCGCGCGTGGTGCTGCTCCGGGACCGCCCCCTCGGCGGCCTCAGCGCCGCCCCCGCCGCCCGTGACCTTGCCCTCGGCCACGACACACCGATCAGCGAACTCGAACCGGAGGAGGGCGGCGAACTGGAGACCCTAGCCGACCTGATCGCCGTCACCGATTTCGCCGCCGTTTACCTGGCGCTCGCCGCCGGCGCCTGAGCTGACCCCCGGCGCATCCGCCCGGCAGCGCACGTACGGAGACAGAGAAGACACATGGACCGCCTCGACAACACCGTCCGCCCCTACGCCTGGGGCTCGACCACCGCCATCCCGGTACTGCTGGGCGCCGAGCCAACCGGCGAACCGCAGGCCGAGATGTGGATGGGCGCGCACCCCGGAGCCCCCTCGCGCACCCCGCGCGGCACACTCGTCGAGGTCATCGGCGCCGACCCGGAGCGCGAACTCGGTGCCGGCGCGGTGGCGAAGTTCGGCCCCCGCCTGCCCTTCCTGCTCAAGATCCTCGCCGCGGGCGCCCCCCTCTCCCTCCAAGTCCATCCCGACCTGGCCCAGGCCCGGCAGGGCTACGCCGAGGAGGAGCGCCGGGGCATCCCCGTGGACGCCCCGGACCGCAACTACAGGGACGCCAACCACAAGCCCGAACTCATCTGCGCCCTCACCGAGTTCGACGGCCTGTGCGGCTTCCGCGCCCCCGCCGAGGCGGCCGCCCTGCTCGACGGCCTGGGCGTCGGCTCCCTCAAGCCCTACGTCGACCTGCTGCGGGCCCAGCCCGAGGACGCCGCCCTGCGCGAGGTCCTCACCGCGATCCTGACCGCCGACGCCGCCGCCATGGCCGACACCGTCACCGAGGCCACCGCGGCCTGCGCCCGCCTCGGCGGCCCCTACGCGCCCTACGCCGGCCTGGCCCACCACTGTCCCGGCGACCCGGGCGTGATCGCGGCCATGCTGCTCAACCACGTCCGGCTCCAGCCCGGCGAGGCCCTGTTCCTCGGCGCCGGCATCCCGCACGCCTACCTCAGCGGCCTCGGCGTCGAGGTCATGGCCAACTCCGACAACGTCCTGCGCTGCGGCCTCACCCCCAAGCACGTCGACGTCCCCGAACTCCTGCGCGTGGTCCGCTTCGAGGCGACCGACCCCGGCGTACTGCGCCCCGAGGCGTCCGGGGACGGCGAGGAGGTCTACGAGACCCCCATCGACGAGTTCCGGCTCTCCCGCTACGTCCTGCCCGGCAAGACCGCGCGCGACCTGACCCTCCCGACCCCGCAGATACTGCTGTGCACGGCCGGCGCCGTCCGCGTCGGCGAGCACGAACTACTGCCCGGCCGGTCCGTCTTCGTCCCGGCGGGCGAGACGACCGAGGCATCGGGCGCGGGCACACTGTTCCGCGCCACTGTGATCGTATGACCGCCCCTGTGGATACCTGAGGCGCCGCACGCCGGTGGGACTGCAACAATGACCCACCGGCAAAGTACGTGCAAAAAAGCGACCCGTGGGGGCACAAGAGCCGTGCGGGGGTGCCGAGAAGGCGACACGGGCGAAGGGAAAACGCGGACTCATGAGCGCGTCAGGCGGTAACAAGGCGATCGTGGCGGCACTCGGCGCCAATCTGGCGATCGCGGCATCGAAGTTCGTGGCGTTCGCGTTCAGCGGCTCCTCGTCGATGCTCGCCGAGGGCGTCCACTCGGTCGCCGACTCCGGCAACCAGTTCCTGCTGCTCATCGGCGGCAAGAAGGCCCAGCGCGAGGCGACCCCGCAACACCCCTTCGGCTACGGCCGCGAGCGGTACATCTACGCCTTCCTGGTCTCCATCGTCCTCTTCTCCGTCGGCGGCATGTTCGCCATCTACGAGGGCTACGAGAAGATCAGCCACCCCCACCCGGTGGAGCACTGGTACTGGCCGGTCGGCGTCCTCGTCTTCGCGATCATCGCCGAGGGCTACTCCTTCCGTACGGCCATCAAGGAGTCCAACGAACTGCGGGGCAAGCTCTCCTGGGCCCAGTTCATCCGCCGCGCCAAGGCCCCCGAGCTGCCCGTCGTCCTGCTGGAGGACTTCGGCGCGCTCATCGGCCTGGTCCTCGCCCTCGGCGGCGTCGGCATCGCCCTGCTCACCGGCGACGGCGTCTGGGACGGCATCGGCACCGTCTGCATCGGTGTCCTGCTCGTCCTGATCGCCCTCATCCTCGCCTCCGAGACCAAGTCCCTGCTCCTCGGCGAGGCCGCCGGCCTGGAGGACGTCAAGAAGATCGAGGCCGCCATCGTCGACGGCGACACCGTCACCGGCGTCATCCACATGCGCACCCTCCACCTCGGCCCCGAGGAACTCCTCGTCGCCGCCAAGATCGCCGTCCAGCACGACGACACGGCCGCCCAGGTCGCCCGCGCGATCAACGATGCCGAAACCCGCATCCGCGAGGCCGTCCCGATCGCCCGCGTCATCTACCTGGAGCCGGACATCTACAGCGCCGCCGAGGCGGCCAAGGGCCCCGACCCGCTCGCCACGCCGGGCGGCCCGAACCCGCACGCCACCGGCCACTGAGCCGCCGGCCCCCGCCCCGAGGCCCCCGCCGCAACCCCGGTCCCCACCGGTCGCGCCGGGGGCCTCGGCGCACTCGGGCACCCCGGCCCGCACCCACCCGTTCGCGCCATATCCGTCACCTGGACGGCGCGCGGTGTCCGAACGCGGACTGGGGCGCGCCCCGCCCTCCGGTGTAGCTTGAGACCGAGCCAGACGTCGCTGCTGATGGCGGTCGGGCGGTCTCCTGGTGGACCGGCCGAGGGAGAGAGGGCCTCCGACGGACTGCGCTGCGCGCACGCGGGCATGCCTGTGTCCTCTTCCCGGGGCACCCCTGTGTCCGTCGCCGCGCAGACCAGCCGTACCTCTCGCCCCGACTTCGAGGAGCAGCCCGCCATGACCACTGTCGACAACCGACAGGACTTCAAGGTCGCCGACCTCTCCCTGGCCGAGTTCGGCCGCAAGGAGATCACCCTCGCCGAGCACGAGATGCCCGGCCTGATGTCGATCCGCAGGGAGTACGCCGAGGCCCAGCCCCTGGCCGGCGCCCGCGTCACCGGCTCCCTGCACATGACGGTGCAGACCGCCGTGCTCATCGAGACCCTCGTCGCCCTCGGCGCCGACGTCCGCTGGGCCTCCTGCAACATCTTCTCCACCCAGGACCACGCGGCCGCCGCCATCGCCGTCGGCCCGGACGGCACCCCGGACAACCCGCAGGGCATCCCCGTCTTCGCCTGGAAGGGCGAGACCCTGGACGAGTACTGGTGGTGCACCGAGCAGGCCCTGACCTGGCCGAACAGCCCCACCGGCGGCCCGAACATGATCCTGGACGACGGCGGCGACGCCACCCTCCTCGTCCACAAGGGCGTCGAGTACGAGAAGGACGGCAAGGTCCCCTCGCCCGACACCGCCGAGTCCGACGAGCACCGCGTCATCCTCGAACTGCTCAACCGCACCATCAGCGACGGCTCCCAGAAGTGGACCCAGCTGGCCTCCGAGATCCGCGGTGTCACCGAGGAGACCACCACCGGTGTCCACCGCCTGTACGAGATGCAGCGCGACGGAGTCCTGCTCTTCCCGGCGATCAACGTGAACGACGCCGTCACCAAGTCGAAGTTCGACAACAAGTACGGCTGCCGCCACTCCCTGATCGACGGCATCAACCGCGCCACCGACGTCCTCATCGGCGGCAAGACGGCCGTCGTCTGCGGCTACGGCGATGTCGGCAAGGGCTGCGCCGAGTCCCTGCGCGGCCAGGGCGCCCGCGTGATCGTCACCGAGGTCGACCCGATCTGCGCCCTCCAGGCGGCCATGGACGGCTACCAGGTCACGACGCTGGACGAGGTCGTCGACAAGGCCGACATCTTCGTCACCACGACCGGCAACAAGGACATCATCATGGCCACCGACATGGCCAAGATGAAGCACCAGGCCATCGTCGGCAACATCGGCCACTTCGACAACGAGATCGACATGGCCGGCCTCGCGCAGCTCCCCGGCATCGTCAAGGACGAGGTCAAGCCCCAGGTCCACACCTGGACCTTCCCTGACGGCAAGGTGATCATCGTCCTTTCCGAGGGCCGCCTGCTGAACCTGGGCAACGCCACCGGCCACCCGTCGTTCGTGATGTCCAACTCCTTCGCGGACCAGACCCTGGCCCAGATCGAGCTGTTCACCAAGCCCGACGAGTACCCGACCGGTGTCTACGTGCTCCCCAAGCACCTGGACGAGAAGGTCGCCCGCCTCCACCTGGACTCGCTCGGTGTCAAGCTCACCCAGCTGCGCCCGGAGCAGGCGGCGTACATCGGCGTCGAGGTCGAGGGCCCCTACAAGTCGGACCACTACCGCTACTGAGCCGCTGATCCCCGCTCCACCCGAGGCAGGCCCCCGCACCCCCGTGCCGGGGGCCTGCCCATTTCCCGCAGGACCAGCGGGCCCGGACCGGACCGTCACCCCGCCAGAACCCAGGACCCCCCATGCCGCGCGGCCGATATTCGCTCCACGATCCGCACGATCACACCCCCCTCGCCGAAGAACACTTCCACTGCGCCCCCGGCCCCTCCGGCTGGCGCTACGTCTCCCAGCTCACCACTCCCGAAGGAGAGCACCGGGGCTCGGTCGATCTTGCCCTGGACGACCTCGGTCGCCCGATCCGCCTCGAACTCCACGCCGGCGGCTGGCAGGTGCGCGGCGCTGCCCTCGACGGCGTCACCTGGGTCCGTACCGACCCGACCGGGGCCGAGGCCACGGAAGGCAATGTGCCCGCCCACGCCTTCACCGGCACGTCCCCGGCATTCCTCGTCGCCACCGCACGTCTCCTGCGCCTCACCCCTTCCTCCTCCGCGACCCGCGTACGCCTGGTCGCCCTTGCCGACCCGGTCCTCGCCCCCCGCACCGTGGACCAGTCCTGGGCACTGATCGACAGAGTGGCACACGCCACTGACAACGGCCCCCTGCTCGTGGACGAATACCAGGTCACAGCCCTGGACACCGGAGAGAGGCACGCCGTGCACATCGCCGGGGACGTGGTTCTATCGGCCCCCGGGACCGAGCTGGAGGACCTCCAGACCCCACCGTCGACCTTCGCCTGACCGAGCCCGCTAGGCGGGCGGCGAGAACCCCGTCGGCCGGGAGCGGGACCCGTTCTCCGCAGGCCCCGGCGCCTGAGCGGCCGGGACATCCGCACCCGGCGCGGGAGGCAGGGCGACCGGGCTCGCGCCCCCACTCTCGTGCTGAAGCGGCCGCCGCGTCTGCCGGGCCTGCCGCTCGTGCACCACGGCCGCCAGAAAGGCGGCGGGCCGCGCCTGGAGGTCCGGCGGCACGGCGGACCCCGTCCGAGCGGCGACATCGGCCGCCAGCCGCGAGGCCATCGACCACGAGACCTGCGGCTGAAGCTGGTGCATCCGCGTCAGATACTGCCGCACCGCGAGCCAGAGCCCGTCCGGCACAGCCGACAGATCCAGCTCCCCGAACCGCCCCGCCAACTCCGGCGGCGGAGGCGGCGCCACACCGGCCCGCCCCTGCGGAATCCGCTCCCGCACCACCAGCGTCCCCGCGAACACGTCCCCGAGCCGCCGCCCCCGGGCCGAGACGAGCGAGGCGACGCACGCCACCACCCCGAACGTCATCAGGATCTCGATCATCCCGACCCCGCCGCGCACCAGCGCGTGCCGGAACCGCACCGGACCGCCGTCGTCGCGCACCACCCGCAGCCCGAACGCCAGCTTTCCCAGCGACCGCCCCCGGCTCAGCGTCTCCACCGCGACCGGCCCGCCGACCAGCACCAGGAGGAAAGCCGCCACGGACAGCGCGGCCTGCGCGGCATCGTCCAGCGACGAGGTGGCCGCCACCAGCCCCACCACCACCCCGACATACACCAGTACGGCCACGACCAGATCGATCAGCACGGCCAACGCCCTGCTCGGCAGCTTGGCGGGCCGCAGTTCCAGCGCCACCGCCTCACCGGTCACCAGCTCACTCATGCCCGCCGTCCTTCCCCTCGCCCACCCCTCATGACGCAAGTCTGCCAAGCTGAGCGCACATCGCCTCGCGGTACGACAAGCTGACGGTGTCCCGTTGTCCCGCGGCGACAAGCGCGACGAGCCGAGGAGCAGGCAGAGCGATGGACCTGGACGTCTTCGTGGCCGCACACCGGACCGAGTGGGACCGCCTCGACGCCCTGATCCGCCGCCGGCGCCGCCTCACCGGCGCGGAGTCCGACGAACTCGTCACCCTCTACCAGCGCACCGCCACCCACCTCTCCCTCATCCGCTCCAGCGCCCCGGACCCCCAGCTCACCGGCCGGCTCAGCCAACTCGTGGCCCGCGCCCGCAGCGCGGTCACCGGAACCCGCCGTGCCTCCTGGCGCGACGTCACCCGCTTCCTGGGCCGAAGCTTCCCCGCCGCCGTCTACCGCGCCCGCCACTGGTGGGTGCCCACCGCCCTGGTCTCCACAGCCGTCGCGATCCTCCTGGGCTGGTGGATCGGCACGCACCCCGAGGTGCGGGCGTCGATCGCCGCCTCCGGCCACCTCCGCGAGCTGACCCGCCCCGGCGGCGAGTACGAGACCTATTACTCCAGCCACCCCGCCGCGTCCTTCGCGGCACAGGTATGGACGAACAACGCCCGCGCCGCCGCGCTCTGCCTGATCCTGGGCGCCTTCCTGGGTGTCTTCGTCCTCTGGATTCTCTTCGAGAACATGCTGAACCTGGGCATCGGCTTCGGCCTGATGTCCTCCGCGGGTCGCCTTGACACCTTCCTGGGCCTGGTGCTCCCGCACGGCCTGCTCGAACTCACGGCGGTCTTCGTGGCCGCCGGCACGGGCCTGCGGCTCGGCTGGACCGTGATCGACCCCGGCCCACGCACCCGTCGCACCGCGCTCGCCGAAGAGGGCCGGGCCGCGCTGGGCATGGCGATCGGTCTGGCCGTGGTGCTGCTCGTGTCCGGCGCCATCGAAGGCTTCGTGACCCCGTCCGGTCTGCCCACCTGGGCCCGTATCACCATCGGAGTCCTGGCCGAGCTGGCCTTCCTCGCCTACGTCTACGTCCTCGGCGGACGCGCGGTACGCGAGGGGGAGACCGGCGATCTCCACGAGGCCGAACGCAGCTCGTCCGCCCCCACCGCCGCCTGATGTGCGTGGAGGCCCTCTGGACTGCTAGTCTCCTCCTCGCCCAGGAAACCCGTTGACACGGGTTGAACGGGGAGGTAGAGTTGAACAGTTGCCTGGAGCTGGACAAGCTCAGGGACAACAGCTAAATTTTATCTTGCTTCATTTGAGAATCGCTGAATGCGACTTCACGAGAAGCACTCTCCGATTGCTCAGAAATAAGCGCCGGTAAGACCGGTCGCAAACTTCTGATAGAGTCGGAACCGCCGGAAAGGGAAACGCGAAAGCGAAGACCTGGAAAGCGCCGAGGAAATCGGGTCGGAAAGATCTGATAGAGTCGGAAACACCGAAGGGAAGCCCGGAGGAAAGCCCGAGAGGGTGAGTACGAAGGAAGCGACCGTTCCTTGAGAACTCAACAGCGTGCCAAAAATCAACGCCAGATTTAGTTGATACCC
>NZ_JBHXLV010000063.1:0-31523 GCF_042721685.1 Streptomyces sp. NPDC058459
GTGGTGGGGAGTCCTGCCGTCCAGGACTCCCCACCCGGCGGGCCGGCCTGCCGCTTGCTGCCCAGCAGCGGCTGGCCGGCCGTGGACTCTGCCGCCCGCGCGAGTCCACGGCGTCGGACCCGGCCGAGCGGCTGGGCCCCGTCTGTCTCGCCCGCTGGTCCGAGCGGGCGGGTCTTCGTGCAGCCCGTGGGGCGAGCCATGGTGGCGTCGGCCGCGCTAGGGAGCTGCGTGGCCGGGACGAGGTGGCGCCCGGCGTCGGTGCTCACCGCCGTGCCGAGCAGCACTCGCTTCGCCCCGGTGAGGGAGCGGGCGGTGTCGGTGCTGGCGGCGGGCTGCAGGGTGCGCCCTGGTGTCAGCGGGCGCGCGGTCGTGGTGTCGGCGGCAGGTGCGAGCGCGCGGGCCCGCGCGGTGCCGAGCGGGCGCGCCGTGCTGGCCTCGCTCGCAGGAGCAGCGGCCCGCGCCTTGGTACGGCCGGTCGGCTGCGCAGTCTCGACAGTCGACGTCGGGCTGACCGGACGTGCTTTCCGGCGGCCGAGCAACTGCCCGACGGCGGCCTCCGCGGCCGGGGGAAGCACGCCCCGCTTGGCCCGGGCCACAGCCGGAGCTGCGCCGGTCTCGCCCGCGACGCCCAGCAGCCGCTGCCGTCGGCCAGAGACCGCCTGCCCGGCGCTGGTCTCCTGGGCGAGGCCGCCCGTACGGCGCTTCGCCCGCCCCACCGGCTGCCCGCCGGACGCTTCGGCCGCCGGTCCTGCGCTGCTGCGCTTGATGCGGGCCAACGGCTGCCCAGCAAGGGTCTCGACGACGACGCCGAGTTGCTGCACGGTCCGACGGACGAGGACCTGTGCGGCACCCGTCTCCGAACTCGGCCCGCCCGTCGACGACTTACGGCGCGCCAGAGCCTGGGCGGCATTGACGTGGGTGGCGACGCCGAGGGCTTGCGAGGTGCCGGTCGACGCAGGCACGAACTCGACGAGCGCCCACAAGGTGGACACACGGCGGGTAGTGGCCTGCGAGACGTTGACCCGGTAGCCGATCTGCATCGAGTCGAGACTCGACGGCGTCCAGGCGGCGCCCGACTGCGGGTTGGTGTAGGCGGTGAGCTGGTACGGGCGCGGTGACGTGCCGGAGTGTACCGACCAGGTGGTGTTCGCCACCGAGACGGAGCCCGACTCCAGCACGGTCCCGGCGGCCTGGCCCTTGACGCGGTAGACGATGCTCGCCGCGGTCGTCGTGGACGATGCGACGCGGCCGCCGACTTGGACGAGGGTGACGGTGTCGCTCGCCCCGATCCCGACAGCCGAGCAGTTCTCGATGTTGAAATCGTCGGTCGCGGTCGTGCCGGTGGACGTGAACTGGTTGTAGCTGGTGACGTCGTCCGGCGGGCGCTCGTTGACGCGGGTGAAGTTGTTGGCCGCACCCGCTGTGCCGCCGACGGCGGTCGTCCAGCCGTTTGCGTCACCGGCGGCGTTCGGCCGCAGGTGTACGACCGAGCCTGGCCCCGGCAGACCGTTCTGGGCGGTGCCCGAGTTGTCGTTGACGGCGACGTCGTCGATGTAGATGTCGGTGGTCGCCGCGAGCTGCACGCCCATCCGGACCCGGCTGAAGCCGGTGATGTTGGAACACATCGTGTCGGCGAACAGGGTGCCGTTGAGGTAGCCCTTGAATGGGGCGATCCCGGAAGCGAGGACACCGCCGTTGCTGACGTCGGTGTAGTCCAGCTCGATCCGGTGCCAGACGCCGAGCGCGAGCGCCGAGGACGTGCCGGTGAGGGTGGTCTCGGTCCAGCCGTCCCGCAGGACGAGCGTGCCGTCCGGCTGGAGCCGAAGCAGCGCCGGGAAGTAATTCGTCTGCCCGATGCCGTACAGGTTGGTGGCGGTGTCGGGCAGGGAGTCGACGCGCAGGTACAGGCGGTGGAAGGTGCGGCCCACCACGCCGGACGTCATCTGGTGCTCGATGAACGCGGTCGCGGCCGCCGTGTTGCAGCGGAGGGAGGCGGTACCTGCACGGTGGACGGCAGTGGAGATCGACGGCGCCCCGGTGACGACCGCACCGGAGTTGAGGCCGAACTCGGCCGTGGTGCTCTGCAGTTCGAAGCCACACGTCCACAGGCGGGCCACGGCTCACCCCCACCGGGTCAGGACGAGCGGGCGAAGTCGCTGATGGTCAGCGTGAAGTCGCTGCCGTCCGGGGTCATGCTGACGTCGTGCTTGGTCAGCGGAATGATGTCCGAGTCCGTACCTGCCGTGGTGTCGCCGTCGTAGCAGATCACCACCGCGCCGATCGCGGCCCCGGCCGTCGCCGTCCAGGTCACGTCCGCGCAGTCGATGTTGACGCGGTCGTTGGTGTTGTCGACGGTGGCCGTGACGCCCGTCAGGATCTTGCGGCCGAGCGTGGTCTGCTCCGTCGCGGCGGCCTTGACGGCCGTCAGCGTCGCGCAGTCCATCAGGGTGGCGTCCGAGCCCAGCCCGGCGGCCGCGAGCGGCACCATGATCAGGGCGTCGTTGGTGAGGGGCAGGTCCGCGTACGCCGCCAGCCTGCCCTTGGCCACGTTGAAGACGATGTTCGCCATCGTGGAAGTCCTCCAGGCATGCGGAAGGGGGCCACGTGGGCCCCCTCACCGCAGATGGTCGGCTACGCGGACGCGCCGATGATGTGGATGTCGTACGTCACGCTCGATCCGGCGCCGCCGTTCGTGATGCGGAGCAGGTCTCCGGTCGACGCGGTGACCGCGTACCCGGTCACGTCCGCCAGCCCAGTGCCGACGGCGGCGAACCCGCCCGGCCGGATCGTCAGGGTGCCGGTGGCCCCCAACAGCGTGGTCCAGGCGTTCGTCGCTGCCGCCCCGACCACCACGTTGTTCGTGTTCGCGGCGGCCGCAGCGATGACGAGGCCCTTCACCCTGGCGAAGGTGATCGCGGCGCCGTACGCGTCGAGAAGCACCCCCGCCAGGTCGAGGTCTTCGTTCGCGGACGCAGCGAGGGTACGGCGGGCCGAGTAGACCCGGTCCGCCTTGCCCGCACCGGTGCCGTTGCTGAGCTGCATCTGCCGGGACAGGGCCTGCGGCGCCCGGCTGGTGCCCAGGTTGGCCGCCGAGACGTTCTGCTCGGCGAAGGCGGCGATGGCCAGCATCGCGCTGGAGAGAGGCATGTCTCAGGTCCCTTCAGCTCGCCACGACGAGCGGCACATGCCGCTTGAACGTAGGCGAGGAGATCGTGGCCGGCGCCGTGGCACCGATGCCGGAGCCGGACGTCTGCGCGAGGTTGGCCTCCCCGGTGAGGAAGGGCTTCGAGCCGACCGAACCGACCAGCGTGGGCACCGTGGCCGCCGCCACGGAGAGCGCCGCGTAGTAGACGCCGGACCGGGTGATCCGAACCGGCGAGGAGAGCGCAAAGCTCTTCGCCGCATCGGCCGCCCACGCCTCGGTCGTCTTGTCTGCGGACTGGCCGAGTAGCGCGCCGGCGCCGGAGTACAGCGCGGCGATCTGGTTGGTCGGCGTGCCCGCCGCCGTACCGGCCGAGATGAACGTCAGCGCGCTGATGATGTCGCCGTCCTGGAGGTATAGGGCGACGGAGCACATCACGCCGGACGAGGCGGCCGGGACGTCGTCCAGTCCCACGCGCGGCAGGTTCGCCCGGTGGAAGACGACCTCCGGGTCCGGACGGCCGGAGCTGTTGAGCCAGCTCAGGTCGTTGCGGGGGTTTCCCTTGAATGCGCCGAGGACCGTCACTTGCCTACCTCCGGGTTCTGGTCGCCACGGGCGAGGATGGCCTTGCGCTTCTTGCCGTCGCGCTCGGCCGCGATGACGCGGGCGAACTCGGCGTCGCTGTCGCTGTCCTCGCGACCGAGGGAGTCGAGGTAGGCGAGTACGTCGTCCTGGTTGTACCTGGCCGGGTCGTACTCCGGCGCGGCCGGGGTGATCGGCTCGGTCTGGACGCCCATCCCGAAGCCGACGGCAGGGGCGGAGCCGTGGCCGAGGTTGGTCAGCGCGTCGGCGGGGGAGGTGACGCCGTCGCGCTGTGCCGGGGTGCCGGTGACCAGCTCCTGGACGCGCTCCTCCTCGGTCAGCTCGTCGGCCGGGGCGACGCCGTAGCCGTGGCGGCGGAAGTACTCCACCGAGCCGCGCCCCTCCTTCGTGCTGTCGTCGACGTAGCCGGTGCCCTTGTTGAAGTGCACGCCCGCGGACTCGCCGGTGAAGCTCCGCACGGGGGCTTCGATCTTGTACGTGGTCATGCTGTCACCGGACCTTTACGTTGCGGATGACGCCGCAGCTCTTCGTGTTGCGGAGGACGGCGGCGACCGGGCCCATCTCCACCTCGCCGGACTTGACCGCGCCGGGCTGGGTGAAGTCGGGGAGGAAGGTCTCCACCAGCGGGGTGCCGGCCATCGCGGCGCCGTGGAAGGCGTCCAGGCCGAGCGATACGGCGTAGATGTCGGTGAGGCCGGTGATGACGCCGCCCGCGCCGGCGCCGTCGGTGTCGGCGGACCGGATCGGGATGATCGGGCCGGAGTCGTCGGCGCGGTCGCCGAGGTCGACCAGGACCCAGTTGCCGTAGCGCTCGATGAGCTGGCCGAGGCTGTTGCGCTCCGAGGTGTACTGTGCGGCGCGCCGGGCGAGGGCCTTGATCCGGGCGATGCTCTTGGTGTTGCCGAGCACGGCCTGGACGCCGGCGGGGACTGCCCCGTCGGCGTTGGTGTCGCCGGAGCCGGTCTGTGAGCCGATGATGCGGGCGAGGAAGTCGTCGAACGCGTCGAACGCGGTGAGGGCGATGTCCTCGGTGTTGACCGTCTGCGGCGACCAGTCGAGGTAGCCCGTGGTGACGCCTTCGGCGAGCGGCAGGTACTCGGTGGACTGGCCGACGAGGGCCTTGTCGAGGCCGTCAAAGCCCGCGTCGTCGACGGCGGTGTCGCCGAGGATCAGCTCCTGCTGGAAGCGCGTCCGGACGGACGTGAGCTTCTGGCTCATCTGGAACATGATCTCGTTGGTGGCCGCCGGGCCGAGTCGGGCGAGCTTGCGGTCCACCGTGAACGCGCCGCCCAGCGGGTGGAGTTCCACGGTCTTCCGCTCGCGGGACGCCTGGCTCGGGACGTACTCCTCGTTGAAGCGGCGGAACGCGGCCTTCGACGGGGCGAGGAGCCGGGTGTAGCCGTAGGTGAGGGAGCCACCGCCGGTGCCGGGGGTGACGGTGTCGTCCCAGACGAAGTTGTTCAGCAGCCAGCTGTTGCGGCGGAGGTTGTCGATGACGGCGTAGTCGATGTCCGCCTGGGTGTTGAGCGCCGCCTGAGCGAGCGTCACGGGCATGAGGTACTCCCTGGGGGTCAGGTCTGGTAGTGGTTGGCGATCGCCCCGGAGAGCGATCCACTGCGCTTCTTCGCGGCGCCCTCACCGGTGCCGCCGGACAGATCCCCGCCGCTCTTACCGGCGGCCTGGGTGCCGAAGTTCGGGTTGTCCTTGACGGCGGCCTTGATGGCGTCGTCGAGGTTGACGCCGAAGGTCTTCGCGGTCGGGTCGAGGTCGGCGATCTTCTGCCGGAACGAGACGGAGTCGAGGAGCGCGGACGCCTTCGCACCGTGCTTCTCCGCGCGCTCGCGTACGGCGTCGCGGACGGCCAGCTCGCGGAGCTGCCCGGTGAGCTTGTCGACCTCAGCCTGCGACTCCTGAGATGCGGCCGTGCGGCCCGCCTTCTCCGCCGCGGCGACGGCCTTCTCCTGCTCGGACATGTTCTGCTGCTTGAGCTTGCCCAGCTCCTCGGCCGCGCTGGTGTTGGCCTTGGCGCGCTTCTCCCACTCGCGCGAGTGGGCCAGCGTCTCGCGGTACTTGGCCTCCCAGTCGGTGCTGCCGTCCGCGCCCGATCCGGGCTGCCCGGATTCCTTGCCGGACTGCTGTCCGCCCTGCTCAGCACCCTTGTTCTCGGCGCCGGTGCCGCCCTGTCCGGCCTGTCCGGACTCACCGCCGGACTGCTGTCCGCCGGATTCGGAGCCGCCTTCGCCCTCGCCGCTGCCACCCGCGATGGCGTAGATCGGCGAGCCGTTGCGGCGGTAGCCGAGCACGTCCAGAGCGGAGTGTGTCGCGAGGGGGTGCCGGAAGGACCGGCTGGTGAAAGGGACCTGCATGATCTTCTCCCGTTTCGGGTTGCCCGGCCTGCCGTGCGGCGGCCGGAAGTCTGCGCAAGACGCAAGCGATACGGCCGTGCCACCGTGCGCGCCATGAACACGAAATGGACGCCGACCAGCAGCAGATGTGAGCAGTGCGGCAGTCGCACCGAACAACGGTGGAGCCAGCACCCTTGGGAGCCCGACCCCGACGAGTGCGACAACCAGTGCGGCAAGACCTACGACTGGACCGCCACCCGCTGTCCAGCGGGGTGCTGGACCTGGCACCGACCAGGGATGGCCAGCTGCTGGCGCTAGCGGGCGCGCGCGAGCTGCTCGCGGCGGCTCTTGCGCGACAGCCCGGTCTCCGCGACCAGGTCGCGGATACGGCTCTGATAGGCGCGCACCTTCGCGTTCGCGGCAGCCTTCTTGTCGTCGTCGATCGCCCCGGCGGCCTCGCGCTTCCACCTGCGTACCTGCCGCTCGAGGTAGCGCTGCTGCTGCGACTGCTCGTACGTCGCCCGCGACCGGTCCGCCTTCGGGCCCGCCGGTCGGGTCAGCCCCGGAAGATAAGCGCTCAGCCGGTGGCGGCAGTTCGGATGCATCAGGCCCGCCCCGCGCGCCTCGTCGAGCGAACCTGCCACGCGGACGCGGACCATGCGGTCGTCCTCGGTCGCATGCTCTACCTCGACGGTGCCAGCCCCAGCCGGGCCCTCGCGGCGCAGCACCTTGCCCTCCCAGGGACGGCACCGCTCGCACTCCTCCGGTGAATCCGACACGACCACCAGGTCCACGCCCGCGGCCGCGAGGCGGTCCGTGTGCGCCTGGACGGCCGCCCGCCCGACAGCGGACCGGGTGGCCATCTCTGTGTAGCTGGTCAAGTTCCAGGCCCGGCCGCTCTTGTCGACGAAGCCGGTCACCCCGCGCGCCGAGAACTTCGCGAGCGCGCGGGAGGCGGCCTGCCGTCGGGTCTGCACACCGAGCAGGGGTGCTGCCGACGCCTCCGCGACGACCTGCCGATACACGTCCAGGCCCGCGCGCAGGATACGCAGGTGCGTGGCACCGGTCTCCTGCACCAAGGCCGCGGCGAGCCGGTCCACGACGGACGCGGTCGGCAACGCGGTCGCGGCTGCTGCAGCCTGGCCAACGGCAAGCGCCCCCAACTCGGCCACGGCCGCCTGCTGACCCCGCTCGTACGCCTCCGCGACCGCCGTATGGATCGCCCCAGCAGCGTCGACCTGGAGGACGGCGATGATCTCCTCGATCGCCGTACGCAGGTTGCCGACGGCAGCGAGCTTCAGCTCCGCCCACAGCGGGCTGTCGAAGCCCTGGGCGAGTGCGGTGGTGACCTTCTCGATCAGCGCCAGCTCGGCCTGCTCGTACAGCGTCGATACGGCGGCCGCGACGTCCTCGGCCATGTCGGTGCTGATCGGCATACCGTCCCCCGCTACTCGCCGACCGAGGCGTCCCCGTCGTCGGCCCCGCTGTCCTGCCGGCCGAAGTCCGGCCGGTCCGCTCCGAAGGCCAGAGGGTCTTCGACTGCCCGACCGGACTCCTTCAAGATCCGGGCGACCTCCGCCTTCTGGTTCCGGTCATCCCAGTCCGGGTGGAGCAGGGCGACTTTCGTTTCGGTGGAGGCGGCCTCCGCCTGCTGCATCAGGGCCGCGGTCTCCGCGAGGGTCTTGATGTCGTCCTGCACCGAGTCCTGGAACCGGACTTCGGGCCGTTCCACTTCGACACCCCGGACGCCGGGGAACATTCCCGACGCCTCCAGCATCAGCAGTGTCTCCACGACGTCCGCGATGCGCGGGGCGGCCAGCTCGGCCTTCTCCGCGCGGGTGGTCATCGACCGGGCGGTGCGCGCCTTGATCTCCGTGGCGGTGGCAGCCGGTCCGTCCGAGTCGTCGCCAAACGTGCCGCCCGAGTAGCCCGCGTTGCGGATCACCTTGCCCACGAGCTCTTCGATCGTGGCCCGGTGCTCCTCGTGCCGGATCAGGAACTGGCTGAGCTTGATCTCCTGGTCAGAGGTCGGGGGGATGTTCAGACCGACCATGACCTCGCGGTCCTCCCACGAGGCGCCCGCGCCGGGCCCGTCGTTCAGGAGGTAACCCTGCGGCACCAGGATGCGGCTCTTGGCGAGGCGAATGTCCCGCATCCACGACGTCCACGACTCGTCGATTGCGGACAGGAAGGTCTCGGCGCCCTGGAAGTCCGACGTGCCGAGGCCGGCGGCACCGGGGATGTCGTCCCAGTCGGGCGCGACCATCGTGTTGGGGATGTAGCTGCTGGCGAGCCGCTTCCCGATCGGCAGGGCCCGCTGGGGCAGCAGCCCCTCGGTCTCGGTGAAGGCGCCCAGGTCGATCGGCTTGCCGAGGTTGTCCTCGGTGCCCTCGTACACGCCGTGCAGGATGACGCCGGGCTCGTGCCTCTCCAGGTGCCGGACGACCTTCTGGCCATCAACTCCGAGGACGGTCCAGAACGTGACGGCGCGCAGCTTCTCGCCGTGCGCGAACTCGGGGTGTGCGCCGTCGGCCTGGACCATGCTGATCCACGGCCGGTCGCTGATCTCGTCGTCCCAGACGATCCGCAGGTACGACCCGCCGAGGGCAGCGCCGACCGCGCCGGACCCGATCAGGGTGCGCTTCATGCCGACGTCCATCAGCTCTTCGAGGCGTTCCTGCGTCTGCTTGTTCTCCGCCTTCAGCGCGGGCGGCTCGGAGTAGAGCAGGCCGCTGCTGGTGCGGGCGATGTCGCGGGCCAGCGGCATGTGGAGGTTGGCCCGCTTCTCGCCGAGCGGTGTGGGCTCGCCCCAGAACCAGCGCGCCATCCGGCCGACGATGCCGCCGCGGTACTGCGACGGCCTGGTGTCCGGGCCGAAGCGAGCGGCGTCACGGTGCCTGTTCCTGTATCGGTACGACAGCCGGTCGGGGTTCGCGGCGTACCAGGCGCGCCAGTCGGCCATGTCGGCCTGGATCGCGGGGTGTACCGGAGGCCAGCGGGTGCCCTTCTCAGGGAGCGGCATCACTGTCCTCCTCTGTGGCGGCCTCGATTGCGTCGGCCGTCTCACGCAGCGCCGCAGCGATGTCCAGCGTGGTCAGCGTGACCGTTCCGTTGGCGTCGGCAGAGAGGCTGACCGTGCCGATCTGGGTGGGGGTGCTGCTGCCGATGGACAGGTACACGGGGATGGACAGTCCAGCAGCCATCAGGCAGCCACCTCCAGGTTCGCGCGGGCCAGGTGCCGCCACTCATGAGCTGTGCTGTGGAGGGCATACCGCAGGGCGTCCACCGAGTGGTCGTCCACCTTCAACGGCTTGTCGTCGCCAGCCTTCGCGGCTTTCTCGTCCCAGGCGTACGACGGCAGCTCGGCGAGTAGACCGGCACAGGAGCGATGGACGTGCAGGAGGTCCGAGCCGAGCGCAACGCTGACCGAGCGGATGCCGTCCTTCACCTCGTTGTCGGCTTTGGCCACGCCTTGGACGCCGTCGGACCAGAGCTGGGTCATGAAGGACGCAGCGCTCGGGTCCACGAAGATCCACTGTGGGGATACGCCTTCGCCTCCTCGGTGCCGGTAGGTGCCCAGCCACTCCCGCACCGCCACGCTGTACTGCGCGTCCGTCAACTGCCTTCGCTCGGCCCGAGAGTCGTGCCGGTACTCGGAGGCGACGTACAGCCGGTCATCCGTCCCCACACCCAGGAGCACCGCGGCGAAGGGGTTGATCGTGCCGTAGTCCAGGCCCACGCACATCCAGTGCCGTATCTCGGGGATCACGTCGACGACGTGCCGCGCCTCGTCGTACATGTCGTAGACGACGCCCTCGGCCAGGCACCACTCGCCGAGGACGAACCGGCGGTAGAAGAGGCCCTGGTACTCCAGCTTGAGGTTGGTGACGTAGGCCGGCGGCAGGTACGGGTTGTCGTCCAGGCTGAAGCTGAACCGGTGCAGATCCAACGCCTTCGGGTCTGAGGACTCGACGACCGTGCCGTCCCGGCGCAGGTGCAGGCGTGCCCTGTCCAGGAACTTCTTCTTCAGCCAGTGGTTCGGTCCCTCGGGGTTGGTGGTCCCGAACCACTGCGCGCCCTCCACGGAGAGCCGGGTGCCGAGCATCGAAAAGAAGCTCTCGGGGAAGGTGGTGACCTCGTCGCAGTACGCGCCCGCGAGGGTCATGCCCTTGATCTTGTCGGCCGCGCGCTCGTCGTTCGCGCCGGCCACGTAGATGGTGCGGCCGAAGATGACGACCTCGCCCGCGCCCGCCTTGTACTTGCAGCGCTTCACACCGACCATCTCGATGATCGGGTCGATGATGTTGCGCTTCAGGGTGCGCTCGGTCTTGCCGACCATGAGGAGCGCACCGGGCGGGCCGGTGCGAACGTACTTGAGCCAGACCAAGATGGACGACACGGTCTTCGAGGACCGAACGGCGCCTTCCCAAAGGTTCCCGCGTGCGGTCGCGAGTGTGGTGGCGTGCAGCTGCTTGCCGAGGAGGGGCTGAACCACAGGGGGCCTCCTCAGGTGCCGCCCATCATCCCCTTCAGCCAGGCGTCGACGGCGGCCAGGCCCTCTGTGTCCTGCTCGGCCGGGGACAGCTTCAGCGACCGGTCGATGGCGGTGGCGACGACACCCATCAAGGCTCGCTTGTCGCCGGGCGTGGGCTCGTCGGCCAGCTTCTCGTCGTAGTCGTGGTCCTTGCCGCCCCAGTCCCAGTACAGGTGGGGCTTGTTGACCTTCTCCAGTTCGCGCTCGGCGACGTCCTGGAGGCGTTGGGCGAGGGCGGCGCGGCGGTCGGCGAGGTCGGCCTGGCGGATCTCGGTGGCGGCGCGTACCTCGGCGCCCCGGGCGAAGCTGATGCCGAGGCCCTTGGCGATCTCGCTGATTGTGCGTCCGGAGCGCCCGAGCTCGGTGGCGATCTCGTTGCGGCCCTTGCCGGCGGTGTGCAGCTCGCGGACGCGCTCACGCTCTTTGTCGGTTACGGGGTTCGCGCTGCCCATGGGCCTCACCCCCTGGACATGACGAAGGCCCCGCACGGTGGCGGGGCCTTCGGGAAGTTTCGGTGTCCGGGCACGCCGAACTTGCGCCCAGGATGGATCACCGTGCGCCGGAATGCAACTAGCCCTCGCTGGCGGTCGCCTTCTTCAGCGCGGCCACCAGCTCGGCGCGGCGCTCGTCGCTGGTGAGCTTCTGGTCGCGGGCCGTCCAGGAAAGGGCGAACCGGCCGACCTGCCGCCAGTCGCCGTTGACCTTCATGGCCTTCACCCAGTGGGCGGCGACGGAGGGCGACTTGTACTCGTAGATGCTCACCGTGTCGGTGGTGATGAGCTGCGAGCAGTCGTTGACGTTCGCGGCCTTGCCGGAAGCCTTGTTGGAGCAGGCGCCCGTATTGTTGGCCGTATTGCCGAGGTCGGTGACGCCGGTGGCGTCGGCCAGCTTGGCGGCGGCCTGCTTCGCGGTGAGGCCGGCGGGCTTGGCCGGGGCACTGCTCGGGACCTTCTCGGGCTTGGACTGCGTGTCGGCGCTGGTGTCGGTGCCGGAGCAGCCGGTGAGCGCGAGCGCGGCGACCGCGATGAGTGTGGCGGCGGTGGTGCGGGTGTTCATGGTCCCCCCTGAACGTGGTGCTGAAGCAGGCATCGTGCCATGGTGGACATGGTCGGGCCCCGCCATCGGGGGAACTTCACGGCGGGGCCCAGGGGTAGATGGTCGGGAAGAACACCCGGTAGATCGCGGTAGACGCTGCGGTAGACGTGCAGGTCAGGCGGCAGTAGACGCGCTGGGAGATGGGGCGGGGGTCGCCTCTGGGGTAGGGGGCTGAAGGTCCCTCCTGCGGACCCCCCAGGTGGGCACCTTGCCGACCTTCACGGAGCGGTCGACGGGGATGCCCAGGCGCTCCATCTGGAGGCGCATATCGGTCACCGTGTGGCCCTGCCACATGCCCCTCTCCTGGAGGTGGGCGAGGACGGTGCGGAGGTGCACCCCGGAGCCCTCCCCGATCAGCTCCAGCAGGAGGGTGCGGACGGCCTCGGCGGGGTCCCCCGCGGGGGTCTCCTCGGGCTCCTCTTCGGGGGTGTCGGCGGCGGGCTTCCCCGCCCTCCAGGCGACGGTGGTCCATGCGGCGCTCACCAGCCACATCAGGGCGGGCACGGCGCGCACGAGACGCCATAGCAGGTACAGGCCGAAGAGGAGCACGCCGAGGCGCAGCCAGCAGCCGAGGAGGGCTTTCCAGCCCTTGAGGTCCTTGCGCCGACCGCGCTTGACCCATGCGGCCGCTCGGGCGGCAAGGCGGCGGGCGGCGCGGCTGGAGCCAGTGGCGAGCCGGACGGCGACGGGGGCGAGGCCGCTCACTGGATGCCCGCACCCTGGAACGCCTTGGCGACGCCGTCCCCTGCCGTGTTCAGCGCATCGGGCAGCCACTCCAGCGCACCGGCCACGCCTGCGGTAAGGAGGAAGACGGAGCCGACGAACGCGCCGCCCAGAATCCTGCGCTTGTCCTTCTTGCCCGCGGCCTTGTATGTGAGTCCGACGAGGAACACCGCCAGCACGACGATGACGGCGCCGGTGGAGCCGAGTCCCGCAAGCTGACCGGAGGAGAGACTGCTACTTGAGCTGGTGCCCGCGCCAGCGGAGCTAGCGCGCTCTCCTGCGCCGTTGGCGAGTGCTCCGGTGTGGGAGTGACCCCAGCCGAGGATGCCGCCGGGGCAGGCGGCGGCGAAGGCCGCGCCGGTGAAGCCCTTGCCGAACGGCGCGAGCTGCTTCATCTCGCGTGGTCCGGTCCACCAGGGGTGAAGGTTGGCGAGTAGGACAAGCAGGGCGGCGAGGAGTCCGCCGAGGGTGAGGGTCGTGGTGCCGGTCATCGGTGCACTCCGGTGAGCAGGGTGATCGGGTCCCACCAGCTCAGGACACCGAAGGCGCCGAGCAGGGCGGTGACGAGGAGGAAGCGGGGGATGACGCGGCCGGTGTGCCGGTCCAGCCCCCAGGCGGCGGCGAGGGCCACCAGGGCGATGACGTAGGCGGCGGGGACGCCGGCCTCGGTGCGGGCCTGGTGCACGGTGTGCCCCCAGATCCCGACCGGGCTGCGGCCACCGGCCCACGGGACGAGTGCGGCCGTGATCGCGGCGAGCATCCGCCAGGTGACCAGCCAGTCCCACAGCCGCTCCCACAGGCGGGGCGCGGGCGGCTCGGGCTGGACGAGCACCAGCTCATGGACGTGGTGGACGACCATGGCGGCGCCCGGGTCGGGCGGCGGCGGGAACATCGGGGGCTCGGGCACTGCGGGCGGTGCCGGGGGCGGTGGCGGTGCGGGCCACCAGGGCGGGGCCTCGCCGGGCTCGGGCGGCCGGGCGGGCAGCGGCACGCCGGCCGGGATCACCCGGGTGGGCGTGATGGGGCGGTCGTCAGGCATGGAGTCCCTCAGCGGAGAACGGCCACGGCGAGCGCGGCGGCGGTCAGGATGAGCGCGGCCGTCCCGGTGACGGGTGGGATGGTGCGCACGTCGACCAGGGCGAGGCCGATCAGGGCGGCGAGGGCCGCGAGCACGAAGAACACGGCGAGGATCACGGCGGCCTACGCGGTATGGCCGATGGCCGGCGGGAGCTGCGCGAGCTCAGGCTCGTGGCGCTCGATCTCGGCGCGCAGGGTGCCGCGGATCGTGCCGTCGCTGGGCTGGCCGTGTCCGGCGGCGACGAGGGCGGCGCGCATGGCGGCGGTGCCGGGCCGGGTGCCGGACTCGTAGAGCGGACGGATGGCGGCGCAGCGGGGATCGCTGTAGACGATGGGCGCGCGCGGCGCGGGCGCCGGAGCGGGCGGCTCGATGGCCTGCTGCGTGGCGGCCGGGAGTGGCGGCTGCGGCGGAGCCTGCTTGGGGCGCGGGGGCAGCGGCGGGACGGGGGGCTGCGGTTGGCTGACGCGCTCCATGACGGCCGTCATCTCTTCGGCATCGACGCTGGGTGACGGGTGGTCGACAGCCGTCGTGACGGGGCGTCGGGCGAACCACAGGTGCATCTGCCGCATGAGCGCGCCGAACGCCAGCAGCGCGGCCACGGGCGGGACGGCGGCAACGGTGTACTCCAGCGGCCGGGCCTCCGCGCCGACCCCGGCCACGTTCAGGGTGATGGAGCCAAGGGCACCGATCGCGGTGAGTGCGATGGCCCAGGGGTCGACGCTGCGGAGGTAGGAGGCGCGGAGGATCAGCAGCTCGCCCGCGAGGTAGAAGAGATCGAGGACCGCCGGCCATGCCCACGCGCGGGCGGGGTCGATCCCCAAGCCGTTGCCCGCGGCGACGTCATGCAGGTGGTGGTAGCTGAGCCAGAAGGCGATGCCGGTGATCGAGACGATGATGATGGCGGCGCCGACGGCGAGGCCGAGGCCACCGGTGGGCTCGGGCCGGGTGTGCTGGGTCTTCACGGTGCTCCTCCGGGAGCGTGGGCCCGGCCCCGCCGGTGTGACCGTTGCGGGAGCCGGGGGTCTGGGGGCGGGCTAGTGAAGGGCGCGGCCGAGGAGGAAGGCGCCGAGGATCAGCGGCCAGGCCATGGCGAGGAGGTAGAGCCAGCGCATGGGTCAGTCCTCCCAGCGGGTGAGCCGGATGCCGCCGCGCCGGTCGCGGGCGCGGTCCTGGTCCTCCCACTTCTGGCCCTCGCGGGCGGCGCGGGCGGCGGAGCGGGAGCGGCGGACGCGCTGCTGGGCGGCGAGGTCGTCGGCCAGCTGTTCATCGCGGCCCGGCTTGAGGCTGCGGGCGAAGTCGCGGAGGCTCATCGGGCCTGCACCGCCTCGGCGGCGGCCGCGTAGAGGTTGGCGTCGTCGCGGCGGGTCTGCATGCGGCGGGGGGCGGCGGACTCGAGGTCGGCCCGGCAGGCCGCGTGCAGCTCGGCAAGGCGGGTGGCGCGGGTGTCCTTGAGAGCGGCCTGGGTGCGAATGGTGCCGGTGACACCGGCCAGGGTGGCGCGCACGGTGATCGTGCGGGTGCCGAGGTGGAGGCGGGTGCCGGTGGCGATGAGGCGGCGGGTGGGGCTGGGCTGGGCGGTGGGCTGGTGGATACGATCCACGGCGGGCCTGCCTTTTCGTGATGGTTGAGGTGGGCCTGGCCCCGGCCATGTGGCGTTGCGAGCGCCGGCCGGGGCCGTTCTGCATCAGTAGCGCGGTGCCACTTCCAGCACTGTAGGGGAACCCCCTACACTCGCGCCAGTGGCCCGCCCAACAGAGAGGGCCGGGTGTGACCGAGGAGGCGCAGCGGGTGTTCGACGCCATCGACGCGCTCAAGGAGATCGCCGACCCGACCGAGAGAGCTCGTGCGCTCGGTGAGGTGTTGAAGGCGTTTCCGAGGCAGAGCAAGGCGCTGAAGGAGGCGCGGAGGGAGGCCGTCAACGAGCTGCTCGCGCGGCCGGGCGCGTCGCTGCGGAGCGTTGGTGCCGAGCTGGAGCTCAGCTTCAGCACGGTGCAGGACATCGCCAAGGGCTACTCGGGCTCGGGGAAGAACCGGCCGCGCAAGGAGGCGTCGGATGGATGACCTGGTGCAGTGGTTGCGGAAGCAGTTCGACGAGGACGAGCAGGTGGCGAGGGATGCCGACGCTGATAACTGGCGGGTAGGCGAGGGTCACGACGGCGGCAAGGTGTTGATGGGCCAGCCTGGGTGTGTGGTGGCGGAGGCAAGGTTTGCCGAGTACGCCGATCACGCTGCCCGGCACGATCCAGCACGGGTGCTGCGGGAGGTCGAGGCTGGGCGGAGGCTGATCCGCGCGCACGACAAGTGGTGCGAGGGCCGGTGCGAGGCGAAGTATCCGGAAGCCGGGTTCGATGCCGCGCACTACTGGAACCTCAAGGTGCGCGCTGAGGTGTACGCGGACCGGCCGGGCTACCGGCAGGAGTGGCGGCCGTGAACATCAACGTGGCGGTCGCCGAGGCGCTGGACGCGATCGGCGACGACGACACCTACAGCTCGGCCCGCGCGCGCCTGCTTGACGCCGAGCGCCTCCTCCAGGACGGGACCACCGTCGAGGCGCAGCGGGCGCTGGACGCTGCGATCGCCGAGATCGACGCGGCCTGCCCCCTCTGACGTGCTGGCCTAGAGCCCTCACCGTCGTGTCGAGGTGGGGGCTCCGTGCTGCCTTCTACACCTCGCCGCGCGCTGGCCACTCCGTCAGCACCGTGCCGGTGAGCTCGTCGGTGAGGGTGACGCGGACACCGGGCCGGCCGTACTCGCCGACGCTCTGCCGTGCCTTGGTGCGGGCCACGGGGTCGCTGGCCCACCAGCCATGCATGGCGGGCGTGCCGTCGAGGGTGAGGAGCAGGTGGTAGCGGTCGATGGGGGCCGGGGTGCTGGTCACGCCCACCATTCTAGAATCGAATATATGTACGACCTACCGCCGGATCTGCCACGCCTCCGCACCCTGCGGATCTTCTTCAGCCGCGTGCTTGCGCAGGTCGACGCGGCCATCGCCGACGCCGAGCGCCAAGAGGCGGAACAGCAGCGCGGCCAGCAGGCCCGCCCGCCCGCACCCGACTGGATCCTCCAGCTCGGGGTCAACCCGGCAAACGTCGAGGCTCTGCACACCGGAGACTGCCCAGCCCCCCGGAAGAGCCGGCGCACCCGCGGCATCACCCGCGAGCAGGCCGTCGACGCTCTACGCGAGCAGGTGCGAGCCTGCCCGCTATGCCGCCCGGACACCGCCCTCGGCGTCCTCGGCTAGTCCAGACGCGGCCGCCCAGGTGCGCGCTCGTGCGAGCGCACCCACGCTGAAGTCATGGCCGCAGTGATCGTGTACCCGCCGGACGATGAGGGCGGCCGGCGCGTCCGCATCAACGGCACGATCCTCGGCCGCGCGTTCCGCGTGCTGGACCTGGTCGCGTTCATGCAGGAAGCCGGACTCCAGGACTTCGACGAGATGGACGTGGCCCGGGCCGAGTGGATCGAGTGGCGGGGCGGAGGGCCAGCCGTGTGGGCGCGTTGAGGGCCAGGGCCATGTCACCCGGTCGGGGCGGAACGCTCCGTTCCCTGCCCGTCAGTGTCACGGCCTTCTAGGGTGCGCACATGAACATGGAGCTCATCGTCCACGACCTACACGCCCGCGCTGAACAGGAGATTAGGAAGTTCGCGCACCTCGCGGTCGACAGTGGAGTCTCATTCCCCGTATCGGATGTCGTGGACGCTGTGGAGCAGGGTCTCCCGGAGTGGTACCCGGCGCCGACCCTTGGCACGGCGACTCGGCGGGACATGATCGAGCGGGTGGTGCAGGGCATCCTTTCCGGCGAGGCGTACGAAGAGGGGTAGATGGGGTCACCGGCCGGTGGCGGTCTGGGCGGCTCGGTACGCCTGGGGGCTGGAGCGTCGCTTCCCCGAGGCGATGGCTCGTGCGTCGTGGACGCGGGAGTCGTTGATCGGGGAGGGCGTGGTCCAGGCGGCGGCGGGCCAGCCGCGCCCGGGTTGGGGTTCGGGTTGGCCGGCAAGGGCCCAGGGGGCGTGGGTGTTGCAGCGCCAGCCGCAGGGGTAGAGCCGGGCAGGGCCGGGCGCGTGGTCGTCGCGGGGGACGTCGCACGGCCCGGCCTGACGGGGTTGACGGGCGTCAGGCTGCGTCACCGGGGGCCTCGGTCTCGGTCCAGGTGCGGCCGCAGTTTTCGCATAGCACCACCGGCGGTTCCCCGTCGCCTCCTTCGACGACGAGCTGGCCGCCGCATGGCATGGGGCATGGGTGCGGGACGTCGGTGCGCTGACGGGCGTCACCCAGCGTCTTCCGCAGAAGCTCGGCGGCGGTCGCGGCAACGGCGGCGACCAGCTCGCGCTCCATCTGGTCGAGCGGCCGGAACGGGCCGGGCTGGTCGCGGAGCCGCAGGGCGAGCCACTCGGCGGCGTCCGGCGCGGTCCGCTGGCCGTTCAACCTCCACCTGCGCGGGTCCGCAGAGTCCCGAGCGGCGAGCAGCGCCAACTCTCGGTGGACGTCGTCCGTCCAGCCGCGCCCAGTCTGCGCGCGGTAGGCCGGCCGCTGCACCCGCTCCGCGATCGCGTCGGCCGCCTCTAGGAGGCCGGTCTCGATGGTCGTCATGACGTCGAGGACACCGATGTTGACGGGTGCCGGCCGAGGCCCGGGCGCGTCCGGGTCGGTGTCGGCGCGCTCGGCGGCCTGGTCGGCGCGCTCCTCGTCGGACATGAGGCGGGTGATGCCCATGGCGGGGGGCCAGGTGGTGGTGGGGCGGTCGCCGGCGCGGTCGGCGAGGGTGGTCCAGCGTTCGGTGATGGTGTCGAGCTGGTCGGCTGCGGAGGCGGTGGTCACGGTGCTGCTCCTGTGTCGGGCGTGGCGCGTACGGTGATCACTGCCGGGGGCGTGCTGGTCTGGGGAGACTGGGAGCACGCCCCTTCGCCATGCTCAGCGGGAGTTGCTGACGAGGACGATGAGCCAGCAGATGGTGCTCAGCAGCCACAGAACGGTGTTGATGGCGATCCACCAGCGCGGGATGGTGACGTGCTCGGACACGGTCAGTGCCTCCTTCGGGCGGGTTCGGGGTTGGTCATGAGGTCGGTGAGCGGAGGCTCGACGGCGCCGAGAGGACAAGGTTGGGTCGGCTCGTCGACCGTGCCGCGGTGACCTTCGTCGCGGGCCTGCTGGCACAGCTCCAGCGACTCCCGGCCGGTGGTGAACGAGGGGCTGGTGTCGTCCGGGTTGGCGTCGCGGGCAACGATCCAATCCGGCCCGACGGCCTCGATGCGGACGCAGTCGTAGTGGTCGCGGCCGAAGGCTCCGTAGGCGAAGCCGTGGACGATGTCGCCGACGGCGAGGGGGAGGCGGGGCATGGTCAGCGCCTCCTTGGGCCGGGTCCGTACGGTGACTGCCAGGCGGGCCGGTCCGGGCGGGTGCGCGCCGTGGCCTTGGCGTACGCATCGCCAGCGTGGGACGCCGCCTCGTCAACCTGGTCGACGAGTTGCTGCATGCTGCGCCGGAGCTGGGCTGCCGCCCGTACTCCCGCGACGGCTGCCCACATGAATCGGAGGGAGTCGCGGGCGTCGTGCAGCCGCCAGTACTCGTCGTCGGGCGGCCCATCGGGCTGCTGCTCGTTGAACTCGACGGAGGTGACGCCGGGGACCTCATGCCACGCGCCGTCATCACCGATGACGTACAACTGGCCCGTCATGACGGGGTGTCGCTCTGCTCGGGCGGGTGGATCGCGTTGTGCTGCTCGGTGAGCCGGGCGTCCCACCAGCGGGCGAGGCTCGCGCCGAGGGGCGGCGGCCCGGCGGCGACCCACTGCTCGTGGAGGGTGATGACGCGGGTGACGGTGTCCTCGGCGGACCGGTGGAGAGCTGAGAGGACGCGAGCGGTGGTCTCCAGCTCGGTCGCTTCGGTCGCTGCCGGGGTGGGCCACGTCAGGTTGCCGTTGGCGTGGCGGCCCGTGTGCCCAGCAGGCAGCGTGCCGCGCTCGGCGCCGAGGGCGTTAGGGGCGTCGCTGCTCGCCTGACACGATGCCGCAGCCTCGTACGTGGCGGCGAAGATGTCCGGCTTGCAGGGGTAGAACGTGCCGGGCTTCCCGTCAGGGATGATCCAGTCCGCCGCGCGAGCGGGGGCCTCGTCGCCGTGGACGGTGGTGAGGATCAGGTGGTCCGGGTTCTTCTCGGTGGGGCCGTAGATCCCGACCGCTCCGAACGCGTCCCAGATCTCCTGGACGTTGTCGCCCGTGAACTGGATGGCGTCGATCTCGATGGGCTTCTTGCGGAACTTGGGCATGGTCAGCGGGCCGTCCGGTCGGGTTCGGTGCCCGTCGTGACGGGGTTGACGGGCGTCACCGCGTCCGGCTCCGGGCTGGGGTGGCAGGTGGTGCAGTCGTCGTACGGGCCGGGCTGGCATCCGGTGGCGGGCTCTCCGGTCTTGTCGAGGGCGGTGATGGTGTGGCAGGGAGAGCGGACCGCGTATTCGGGGTAGTCCCGCGCAGAGCAGTGCTCGCAGGTGCCGGAGTTCGGGTTGCGGATGTGCAGGTTGCGTACCCGCTCGATGGCGGTCTGCGCCTCGCGCAGCTCCGCGCGAGCCTCGTCCACCTGCACCCACCACGGCCGCTCCACGTCGTGCTGCACGACGCTGCGCCACCGGTCCACGGTGTCCGTGCGCACCCACCCGGTGCGGATGCAGGGGGCGCCGGGGTGGCCGTGCTCGGTGAAGTGGCGCAGCACCTCGGCGAGGACGGCCATGAGCTGGTCGCGCTCCTGCTCGTACTCCTCGGCGCGCCGGGCGGTGCGCACCTCCTCGTCGTCGGCGGCCAGGGCCGAGGGCTCGGCATCGAGGATGAGGACACGCTGTGGTCCCGCTCCCTTCCCGGTCAGGCGCCGCGCGGGGTGGACCGCCCTGAGGTGGGCGCAGGCTCCGGGCAGCGTGTGATGGGTGAGAGGGCTGGGGCAGAGAGGGCACAGCACCGGCCCATCGGCGAGGTCAAGGACGATCGCTCGCTCATCGGCCGACGACGAGGGCTCGGCCTCGTGACGCCCCTTGGCGACGAGCGCGCGCATGATGTCGGCGGCGTACTCCCGTTCCTGGGCGCGTTGGGCGTCGTCCGGGCCGATGGGGGTGGCGAAGTGGTCGGCGATGCGGCGGAGCTGCGCCACGGCCTGCTCGGCCAGCCGCAGGACGGCCCTCGCATCCTGGCTCTGCGGGCGGCTCATCGGGCGCCGCCGCTCACAGCGATGAGAGCGGCCACGGCGATCCAGCCCTTGTGCCAGGACTGGTCGAGCAGGTAGCCCGCGTTCGGGTCGCGCTGGAGCCAGCTGGCGTGGCCCGTGGCGGCCGCAAGCCGTACGACGCTGCGCGGCCGCTCGTCCCGCCAGTGGCCGCCCTGCCGGTCGGCGGCGTAGTGCGTGAGCGCGGACACGGCGAGACCGGCAGCGGCCCGCTTCCACGAAAGTCGCAGGCCCGTCGCCCGGTGGACGGCGTACAGGGCGGCGGCTTGGGTGGCGGTATAGCTGAGGCAGTGTTCGACGCAGGCGACAACGCCGTCGCAGCCAGCGGTGCCCTTGGTCGTGGCCTGGTCGTCGTTCTGTACCCAGTGGTCGGCGACTTCGTGGGCGGCGGTGAGGGCCGCGTAGGTGGCGGCGAATCGGGCGGGACGGCTCACGGCTGCACCCGCTCGTACGTCTCGGCCAGCACGTCCTCGGCGATCGGGTAGTACTCGCCCTTCACGCCGCGCACGATGTGCTGGCCGGTGTAGACGAGGACCCAGGTGGAGTGCAGCCGGTCATAGACGGCGGCCGTGGCCTCGGGGTCGTCGCCGTTCGCGCGGTCGGCATCGTCCAGGGCGTGGAAGTGTGTCGACCCGGTGAACGCCTGGACGGCGCTCTCGTTGTCGCCGGTCCATTGGACGGTGTCGACCTCGATGGGCTTCTTGCGGTAGCGGACGATGGTGGGCTGACTCATTGGCGGTCCTTCCAGGTGTGGGCGACGATGCGCCAGAACGTGTCCGTGCATCGGTCGTCGTGCGCGGCCCCGCCGCTGTGGGTGGCGAGGAGGCAGCACGGACTCAACGGCCGGATCGTCGGATCGACTACGCGGCGTCGTGCCCACTCGTGCTCGGCGAGGATGCGGTGGTGGGCGGCGTGGTACTGGCGGGCGCACCAGGTGAGCAGCAGCACCGGGTAGGTGGCGGTGAGGGCGAGCCAGGGGTGGCCGGCGCTGGCGGCGTACACCGTGGTGGTCGCGGCGAGGCCCGCGCCCAGGATGCAGGCGCGGGCGGTGCGGCGGTGAGGGGTCACCGGCGGCGCTCCAGGAGGAGGGCGTGGCCGCAGAGCACGGCGCTGCTGCTGATGACGCAGGTGATCAGCAGGATGACGGCCGTCATGACGGGCACGGCTCCTCGGTCACCTTGGTCGTGCGCTGCATCAGGCGGTGCTCCCAGTTCGGCTGCATCTCGCGCCGAGCAGCGAGCCGCTCCAGCGCCTTGGCCTTCGACTCCCAAGAGACGGTGATGCCGGACGGGCGCTGCCACGGCTGGCTCGGCGCCGGGCGGGACTGGAGGAAGTAGGTGACGCTGGTCTCGATGGTCTTCTGCTCGGGCATGTGGACTCCCTGGTGTCAGGTCTGGGTGGGTGCGGGGCTGGCGTTGACGCTGGTCCACGGGCCGTCAAGGGCTCGGCGCAGCTCCGTGGCAGCACCCCCGTAAGCACGGAGGACACCCCACTTCGAGGCCAGCTTCCGTGCCCGTTCGACGGCGGCCGCGCTGGCCCGGAGGTCGCGCTGCGCGTCCTCCAGCGCGATGGCGGTCCGGGTGTACATCCCGATGGCGTGTTGGGCGCGGCCTTCCCAGCTCAGTTCGACCGGCTCGGGGCGGAACACGGCGTCGTGGACGTCGCGGGCCCAGCGGGCGTCTCCGAGCGCCGTGTGCGCCATGTCGGGGGTGGGCGGTTCGACGCCGATCGCGCGGGAGAGGACGTGCGTACGCCACGGGAGGGGGCCGGCGGCCTGGGCGCCGACCTTCGCGGCGGCGAGCTGGACGATGTCGTACGGCCGGTAATGCCAGAGGGCGTTGCTGAAGCCGAGGAGCTTGCGGAGGAAGCGGTCGTCGAAGCCGGGGTTGGAGCCGACGAGGACCGTACCGCGGAGGAGCCGGGTGATCGCCTCGACCGCCTCGGTGCGGGTCATCCGGATGGCCGGGGAGGAGCCGGTGAAGGCGGCCTGGTCGGTGCGCGCGGGCAGCTGGTGGCGCTCGTGCCAGCGGCCGATGCGTAGGGCCTCGGGGTCAGCCGTCTCCGGGTCGATGGAGAACTCCCAGAGGTACTCGGTGTCGTGGGTGCCGTCGTCCTCGAACTGGCGGAGGATTACGGCGACCTCCCATGCCTCGCCGATCTCGGCGGAGAGGTGGGTGGTCTCGGTGTCGATGAAGGCGATGGGGCGCACTGCTGCTCCTGGTGGGTACGGTCGGGGTGTGGTGGCCGCCCGCGGTATCGGCGCGGACGGCCACCACGTGGCTCGATCAGCGGCCTGCTCAGATGCCGTCGGTGCGCGGCTTGCCGCAGCAGGTCTCGCGGTTGGGGTAGTGCTCCGTGTGGCAACTGGGGCAGCGCCAGAGGAATCCGGCGCGGAGGCCGACCCGGCGCAGGGCGTTGATCTCGCCGCTGGTCTCTGCCGAGCCGAGGAGCTGGGCCATGGCGATGGAGCGGAGTTCGCGGTCGTCGATCATGCGCTTCGGCCGTCCGCGTCGAGTTCGGCCTGCTGCGCCTTCTCCATCAGGTCGTTGACGATGCGCATGCCGTCGAGCAGCGGTCCGTCCGGGGCATCGCGGAGCGCGGCCCACACTTCGCAGAGCACGCGGCCGCGGAACCGCGCGCAGTCGGCGGTGATCGCGCTGACGGTCGTCGTGACGGGCTTCGACGCCCCGTCACCGCCCGGCCCGTCGAGCGCCAGGAGCCGGACATGCTCCTCGATCCGCTCGTACTTCTCCACGGTGCCGTGCCCGTCCCACTGCGCCCGCGGGTCGGTCACGTCGACCACGGTCACGTGCTGGAAGAGGTCGGCGTCGCGGGGGTGGATGTGCCAGGACATCTGCCACCCGCCGGCCGTGAGGTAGAGCAGCTGCCAGCCGTCCTCGTCGACATCCGGGGACTGGGTGATCACGGTGGTGGTGGGATGCAGCGCGGTCAGCCAAGCGAGGAGCTGCGCCCGCTCACGGTACGCGCCGTCCCGCTCACGGATGCGGTCGGCCAGGGCCTCCACGGCGCGCTCGCGGTCCGCCCGGGCGGAGTTAAGGGCCTCGGCCTGGCGCATACCCGTGGCGAAGGCGCCGGCGGGATCAGTGGCAGTCAGGTTGGCGCGGGCGATCGAGGCGGCCGTCGGGCGGCGGAACAGGCGCGCGAACCACCGGCGAACCGGTTCCGGTTCCTGGTTCCTGTGGGTGCGGTTTTGTGTCGTGGACATGGTTGCTCCGGTGGGTTCCGGGGCGGGGCCGCTGCGTGGGGCCCACTGTCCGCTGGGGGCTGCTACTTGGGGTCGGGCAGGGTGTCGAGGGAGTCGCCGATTTCGTGGGCGAGTTGGCGCCAGCGTGTGGCGAGTGCGGGTGCGTCGGTGGCTTTGGCGTCGGCTGCGGTGAGGAGTGCTTCGACGAGTTCACCGGCGTCGTCGGTGCCTCCGGGGAGGCGGATGAGTGCGGCCATCAGCGGGGTCCGGACGGGAAGATGCTGGCGTACAGGGCGTCGATCTTTCGAGCTTCGGCCCGAATGATCCGGTCCGCCTGGTGGTCGGGCGCTACACACCCGTCGTGCCCGCAGACCGGCAGGGTGTAGCCCTCTGGGTCCCGGCCCTGCGCGATCCGGAAGGCGACACGGGCCGCAGTGTAGAAGCAGCCGTTGTAACGCAGGCCCGGCGCGCCGGTCTTCCCGCGATACCCAGTCCACTTCATGTGGCCGTCATCGATCCGCTTCACCCGCTCCCAGAACAGGTCTTCTGGGGCGGCAGCGGCCTTCGGCCCGGGCTTGATCTTCGGCAGTCTGAGCGCCCTACGAGCTGGGGCGACGGTGGCCGTAGGGTCTACGCCGAGTTGTCGGGCAACGTAGGCGTCAGAGTGGCCTGCCGTGAGCAGGTCGGCGACGTCTTTGCGGATGGCCGTCATCAGAACGGGGGCTCGTTGCTGTAGCCCTGGGCCTGGTCGACGGCCCAGGGGTCGTCGGCCGGCGGGGAGGTCGGGCGGGAGCGCTGGGTCTGGCCCTGCTGGGGGCGGCCGCTGGTCTGGCCGTTCTGCTGGCTGGCGGCGTCCTTGGACACCTTGGCGACGGCGAAGGCCAGGTTGGGCGCGATGGAGCGGATGAACAGGTCCGGTCGCTCGTACTTCTGGCCGTCCTTCTCCCAGGATCGGGTGCGGATCTCGCCGGTCACGAGGACCTCCATGCCCTTGGCGAGGGTCTCAACGGCGTTCTCGGCGAGGCGCTCCCAGACGGAGCCGCGGATGAAGAAGACGTCGCCGTCCTCCCACTCGTTGGTCTGGGGGTTCTTTCGGCGGGAGTTGAAGGCGAGCGCGATGTTCGCGACGGCCTTGCCGGACGGGGTGAAGGTCATCTCGGGGTCGGCGGTGAGTCGGCCGACGCCGGTCAGGGTGGGAAGCACGGTCAGTTCTCCTTGCGGCTGTCCGCGATCTCGCGGAGTCGGTTGATCAGGTTGGGGATTTCGGCGAGCGGGATGCTGGCCCCGTTGGGGTCGGTCTTGAAGTACACGCCGGGGCCGGTGTCGGGGATGTCGGCGGTGGTGATGAGCAGACGGTCGCCGTCGGGGTCGGTGTGGTGGTAGCGGGGTGGCTGTGGGTCGCGCAGAACGACGATGGTCGTGGGGACGGTGTCGGGCATCAGTCCTCCAGGGGGATAACGGGCTGGATGGGGATGGTGGTCTGGTCGGGGTGGATGTGGTCCGGCAGGACGGGTGTGCGGGGCCGGGTGACGGGCGTCGTGAGGGCCCGTTGACGGGGTGTCGACGCTGGTAGCAGTCCGCGCTGGCGGCCGCAGACGGGGCCATAGCCGCGGGCTCGGGACTCTGGGGTCGTCAGGTGGCGCGGGCAGTACCGGCACTTCACGGTCGATGTCCTCGCTTCTGACGGTGGGCGGCGAGGCTGGTGACGCCGACGGGGAGCGCGAGCTGCTGGGTGCGCTGCGGGCAGGTGGCGACGTGGGGCATGTGGAGCCGCTCCCAGCCGCAGAGGGGAAGTTCGGCGGAGGGGCGGCGGGAGCGGACGGCGCCGGTGCCGTCGCGGTGCACGGCGGTATTCCCTTCGGGGTTCGGCTCGGGGTCGACGGCGAGGTGCTTTCCGGCCTCGGTGGTCGTCCAGAGGACGGGGCGCTGGCAGTCCCGGCAGGGGATGAGTCGTTTCATGGCGTGGTGGTGGTCGGGGCGTGCGCGGCGAGGACGCGGGCCTGGTGGACGTCGGGGGTGATGGTGCAGGGCTGGTTCCTGGGGGCCTGGCAGATGGGCTCGGGGCACCTGATTGACATGACCCTGATCCACTCGGCAATGCGGACGCTGTGCACGTCGCGGCGCCGGGCGGCGGTACCGCGCTGGTTGGTGCAGAGTTCGCCCGGGTTCGAGCGGCACCATGTGCAGCGCAGGGCCATGGCGGGGAACCGGTACGGGCCGCGTCGACGGGTGGTCGGCTGCGTCATGACGGGTCTGCCTCCTGCTCCTGGTCATCGTCGTGGGTGATGTGGAGGGCGGCGGCGGAGGCGGCTCGGATGCGGGCCTCGTCGGCGCCGAGGTCGAGCAGCGGGAGGCCGGCGGCCGCACGCTTGGTGTCCTCCAGGCGGATCGGGTGGACGTCGCGGCGCCGGCGGGTGCCGGTGGTGCAGCTGGTGCCGGGGGCGGCTCCGCAGCGGCGGCAGCCCCGGCCGCGGGGGTCCTTCGTGGCGTCGCGGTCGGCGGGCACCTTGCCGATGGCGGCACGGACGGCGGCTGCACGACCCTCGTACGGGCCATGATCGGCGCCAGGAGGCAGCGCGAGCCGCTCAGCGGTCCCGAGGGACGCCTGGATGCTGCTGGGGCCCGTGAGGCCGTCTCCAGCCGCCCGGATGATCTCCCGGAGGGCGGCGGCAGACTCGGCGCCGGTGTGGGCGGGGTCGCCGTCGACGACGATGTTCGCCAGCTCGATGCGCTCGGCGCGGCGGGCCTTGATCTCGGTGACGATCTCGGCCGGGGAGACGAAGGGCTGGCGGCGGGCTACGGCGATGACGGCGGCGCGGGCTTCGTCGACGGCGTACGGGGCGAGGATCTCGCCCCAGACGTCGGGGGTGTACTCGCCGAACTTCTGGGCGGGGCAGGCGGCCTGGACGTATTCGGCGATCTGTACGGCTTCGTCTTCGGTCACTGGGCTGCTCCTTCCTGGCGTGCTGCTTCTCGGGCGGCGGCGCGGGCACGGGCGCGGTCGAAGACGGTCGTGCCGCTGGCCGGGTCGTAGAGCGAGTTGGCGGGCTGCTGGCGGGGGGTGGTGGTGCCGGCCGGGCCAGCGGTGGTGTTCATGACCTCGTTGACGACGCTGGCGAGCGTCGAGGGGTGGAGGCCTCGCTGCATCCAGCGGGCGATGCCGCGGCGGATGTGGTCTGGGTGGATGCCGTCGTCCTTCAGGAGGACGCGGATCTCCTTGGCCATCTGGCCGATGACGCGGGAGGGCGGGCGCTTGGCGCATCGCTGCAGCCACTCGGCGACGATCGTCTGCGCGGTGATCGGGGCGTCGGAGTCGGCGGTCGGAGGTTCGTCGACGGGCTCGCCCTCGAGGACCTCGTCTGGTGCGTCGTCTTGGCCGTCGGCCGAAGACGAGGGGTCACCGAACGAGAGAGGTCTTGTAGAGGGAGGAGAGTGAGTAGGCGTCCGGGATTTGCTGACACTGACGTCAGGGATTTCCGGACACTGAGACTCTTCAGTGTCCGGGTTTTGCGGACACTGGGATTCTGGGTCAGTGTCCGGGATTCCCTGACTCTGAGGCTCGTCAGTGTCAGCGATTTGCGAACCCTCAACCTCGGGTTGAGTGTCCGGAGTTCCCGGACGCTGAGGCTTGTCAGTGTCCGCAGAGTCCGGACCCTCGGACTCGGGCTCAGCGTCAGGGAGTTCCGGACACTGAAGGGGCAAGATCCGATACTTCGCGGTGCCGTTCTTCTGGCCGGCCGACACCTTCTCCAGGACGCCCTTCGTCACGAGTGCCTTGATCACCGCGTACATCTGGGGGCGCGACACGTCCGCCCGGCGAAGCATCTTCTCGGACTCCACGGAGGACCAGGTGATCCGCGTGGTGTCCCGGGCGTCGTCCGCCAGCACCGCGAGAGCGAGCTTCTCGCGGTGGGTCAGCGTCGTCGGTGCGAAGTCGAGCACCTCGACGTACAGGCGGCTGCCCACGTGCATGTCTCCTAGAGAGGGGTCGAGCGGGGTGGTGGCCGGTGGCCCGGCGGCCGGTCTCATCCGCCGGGCCACCGGAGTTCAGCGAGTTGCGGGTGCTCGGCTCGAACCGCTGGTGGCGTACGTGCGGGAAGCCCGGTTGTTCGCTGCTCGGCATGCCTCGTCCACCGGTTCACCCCGGGACAGGTGGCGCTGGTACGCGCCGCGTGTCCCGCACTGCGCCAGCGGGCGGCCCGGGCCGCGCAGGGCGGCCGCCGCGATCTGTCCGCGCTCCTGGGCGATGGCCGCCCGCTCCCCGCCGGTAAGGCCGGCGAAGATTCCCCATCGGTAGCCTGCGGACAGATCGCCCTCCCGCCGGAGCGTGGCCTCCAGGCACGCGTCCCTGACCGGGCAGACCTCGGTGCAGAGGCGCGTCGCCTCCGCGTGCCCCTGCCGTGTGAACCACAGCTCGGGGTCGTCGGTGCGGCACACGGCCTGCAGCTCCCACTCTCGGCCCATGGCTTCTCCAGACGTTCGGTCAGGACACAACGGATTGACGCTGCTCAGGGCGTCGCTGACGCCCGTCATGCCGCCCACTTCGCGATCTCTTCAGGGGTCGTGGGGGCCCCGGCGTACGTGCCGTGGGCGCGGCGGTACCGGTCCCTGGCCCGGCGGGCGGCGCAGCATTCCTGGCAGCCCGGCTCCTTGTACCGCTGGTGGAAGCGGTAACCGGCGTAGGTGCCGCACTGGGGGAGCACCCGCGGTCGCGGTGCTGCCGGAGCGGCGCTCTGTCCCGGCGTGCGGACGCGGATGCGAGCCAGAGCCTCGTGCAGGGGGGTGTCGTCGGTGGGGTACCAGGACCGCATGGTGGTCCCGCTCACGCCGACCCGGTTGGCGATCACGGAGTGCTCGACGCCCCGCGCGAACAGGACGCTGGCGGCGTAGGCGGCCTCGTGCGCGCTCGGCGTCCACCCTTCGCGGCGCCCGTTCACGGCCAGCTCCACGGCAACCAGGTCCAGGCAGACGATGCCATCGGGGGTTGCCATCCACACGGTGGGGACCGACAGGGACGTGATGGAGATCCAGTCACGGTGGCGGCCGACTGGCACCCCGGCGACGGCCTGTTTCGAGTGGGTCACGAACTCACCGCCGTCACGTCCCTGACCCAGGCCAGGGCGGTGTCGTCGAGGCGCTCGCGGGCTCGGGTGACCGCGACGTAGGCGAGGCGGCCCTCCTCCCGGGGCAGCACCAGCAGGCCGGTCTTCTGGTCGGGTTTCGGGGCCCGGAAGTCGCCGTGGATGCGAACGGCCGGCCACTCGCGGCCCTTCGCCCGGTGCGCGGTGGACACGACCAGCTCGGCCTGCTGCTCGGAGCAGAGCCCGTCCGCGGCTGCCACGATCCGGTCCGGCCCGTGCTCATCGATGAGCTTCACCAGGACCTCGAGGGAGCCGTCCTCCTCGAAGGCGTACTGGCGGACATCGTCCCAGGAGGCGAAGCCCATCAGCTCGGGGTGGTCAGTCGGCCGGCCACCCTGGAGCGCCTCGGCCGCCCAGGCGAGCTGCTTGATCGCGGACCCGCCACCGACCAGCGCGACCTTCCGCCCTGCGGCCAGCCCCTCCATCACGATGCCCATGGCGCCCGCGTTGGTGCGGCAGAGGATCGCGTCCGGGGCCTCGATCAGGCCGACGTGAGACTCGGCGTGCGTCCAGCCGGTGAGCCGGAGGGGCGCGTCGATCAGTTGGAGCCAGATGTTGGCGCGGGCGGCGATCTCGGGCCCGAACCGGAACGACTGGCTGAGGGTCAGCTCGGGGCAGCCGAGTTCGCGGGTGAAGGTGGCCAGGGCGTCGTTCGCCCCGCGCCAGGAGTAGATCTGCTGGGCGGAGTCGCCGACCGCGATGCGCTGCGCGTGCTCCTGGGCCAGCAGAACGGCGCTCAAGACATCGTTGGTGTCCTGCGCCTCATCGAGGAGAACCACGTCCGTCGGGATGCGCGGCTCGCTGAGCGCCCAGCAGTTGTGGGTGACGATGCCGTCTGCGATGTAGGTGTGGTCCTGGTCCACCTCGATCGAGTGGACCAGGCCGCTGTACGGGGCTCGTGTCACCTCCGCCTGCTGCCACGCGTTGGTCCACCCCCCGGTGGAGACCGTCCCATTGTCGGTGGGCTCCGCAAGGTCGACCTCGCACACGCGCATGCCGGTCATCAGGTTGCACGCTCGGACTTCGAGTGGCAGCCGCGAGGTCAGCTTCTGCCCGCCGCGCTCCCAGAGGGGATACAGGATGTCCCGGCCATGGGCGCGAAGACAGCGGGCCGCAGCGGCACGGTTGTCGCCGACCTTCACCCAGAACTGGGCGAGGGGCATGTGCTCGTTCTGGGACTGGAACTGCCATCCGGGGATGCTGAACTCGTGCTGCACCAGGGCCTCGGCGAGAGCGGCATCCTGCTCCTGATCATGCGCACTGAGCACCCAGACCGCGTCCGCATTCTGCGATCGGATGCGGGAGTTGAGCCCCAGCGTGTTGCCCTGAGAGCCGTAGCGCCAGAGCACACGCCCTACTCGGTAGTTCGAGCCTCGTCGCATCAGGTAGACGACGGTGCGGCCGTCCAGGGAGTCGCCGATCATCGACACGCAAATGTGGTCGTGCGTGTACGAGGAGCTGCGCCCTGAGGCGGTGGTAGCAGTGATCAGCGCGCCGTCGTACTGCCGCTGCCCGACCTGGGTGACGACAGAGCCCTGCTTGCGGAGCCGCCCCAACCGAGGGCCGCCCCAGGAGATGACTTTCTCACCAGGCTGGATCGACTCGATCGGTACTTCTGCCGTGTAGTAAGCAGGGCCACCCTTGCCGTAGCCGCCGCCCACCCTGTTGGAGACGCGCACGAGGGTTCCGGGCGGTTGGCACTTGAGATAGTGGTCGTGGTTGAGGTTGAGGACGCTGTCGTCGCGGAGCAGGTCCTGCCAGGCGGCCCGGGCGACGGGGAGGACGAGCGCGAGCATCTGCTCGCGGGCCTTCTTCTTGGTGAGGCCGTCGTACTGCGGGACGTGCTGGGCGGTGATCTCGGGGTCGGCGCTGTAGCACCAGCGGGTGACGGTGTCGAGGGCGATCCGCATGATGATTTTGCTGGTCATCGCCTTGGGGTGGCCGATGTCGGTGGTGATGGTCGGCGTCGAGCCGATGATGCCGAGGATCTTGCGGACGTCGAGGGCCTGCGCGGCCTGGTGGGCGGTCTGCCGGGGCCGCTGGAGCCGGGCGCCGTACCGCGGGTCGTAGGCGAGGCCGTGCCCGGTCTTGGCGACGACGTTGGTCGGGAAGCTGCGGCGGGCGTCGGCGGCGATGGACGCGTTGTAGGCGACGTACGTCATCCGGCGCCGCGAGTCGGACCGCGCGATCATCTTCAGCGTCGCGGACTTGCCGCACCCGGCGCCGGCCTGGAGAACCATGTCGAGCCCGTCGCTGTAGGTCTCGATGGCTTCGGCCTGCTCGGGAGTGGGGTTCACCACTGGGGTGCACCTCCTTTCTGGGGGTGGCGCGGGCCCCATCGAACTCGAACCCCGTCGGGAACGCGGACGCAGCCGTCATGCCTCGTCCCGGGCCTTCATCACGGACAGCGGACGCAGCACCCGCGCCCCTGTCAGTTACGCCGAACCCGAG
>NZ_JBHXLV010000064.1:0-30936 GCF_042721685.1 Streptomyces sp. NPDC058459
CCCGTGGCCCGCCCGCTGAGCGGAGGGAGGCGGGCTGCCGAGGGCCGGCGCGCGCTGTCGGGTCAGGCGGGGGTGAGACCCGGATCGCCGGCCTCGGTGACGAAGGAGGCGGCCGTGGCGACGGGTGCGCCGGGTGTCGTCACCGCCGACACCGTGCGGAAGTCCGCTCGCGCGGTGTCCGGGGACAGGGTGACCACGGCGTAGCCGCGGCGGCCGTTGTAGAACTTCAGGTGCGGGTTCGCCCGCATGTAGGTGTCCCAGTTGCCGGGCCTGTCGACTCCGTCCTTGCCACTGCTGATCGACGTGGTGACGACCTCGGTGCCCAGAGTCTTCGAGGCGGGGTCGTCGAAGTCCTGCTTGATGTCCATGCCGAAGTGGACGTGGACGTCTCCCGTGAGGACGAGCAGATTGTCCCGGCCGGCTGCCTGCCATCCGTCGAGGACGCGCTTGCGGGAGGCGGGGTAGCCGTCCCAGGAGTCCATCGACAGTTTGTAGTCCGCGGTCGTCCGGTCCTTGCGCTGCGAGAAGGTGACCTGCTGGGGCAGGACGTTCCAGGTGGCCCGCGACGCACGCCAGCCGTCGGTCAGCCAGCGCTCCTGGGTGGCACCGGTCATCGTGCGGGACGGGTCCTCCGACTCCGGGCCGGGAGTCTGCCAGCCGTCTCCGTACGCCTGGTCGGAGCGGTACTGACGAGTGTCGAGAACGTCGAACTGAGCCAGCCGCCCGAAGTGCAGGCGGCGATAGAGCTGCGCGTCGGGACCGTGGGGGAGTTGCCGGCCGCGCAGCGGCTGGTTCTCCCAGTACGCCCGGTAGGCCGCGGCCCGACGCAGCAGGAACTCCTCCGGCGGCACGTCGTTCTCGGGCGTGTCGTCGGCGTAGTTGTTCTCGGTCTCGTGGTCGTCCCAGGTGACGATGAAGGGGTGCGCGGCGTGCGCGGCCATCAGGTCCGGATCGCTCTTGTAGAGGGCGTACCGCAGCCGGTAGTCGTCCAGGGTGAGGGTCTCGCGGTTGAACTGCGCGGGCAGCCGGATGTCCTGGTAGGCGCGGGCGCCGCCCGTCGCGGTCACCGCGTACTCGTAGAGGTAGTCGCCGAGGTGGAAGACGGCGTCGAGATCCTCGTCGGCCAGGTGGCGGTAGGCGGTGAAGTAGCCGTCGTGGTAAGCCTGGCAGGACACTGCCGCGAGGCGCATCTCCGTCAGCCGGGCGCTCTTCGCGGGGGCCGTGCGGGTGCGGCCCACCGGACTGACCCACTGCCCCGCCCGGAACCGGTAGTAGTAGACGCGGTCCGTGTCCAGGCCGCCGACCTCGACGTGCACCGCGTGATTGAACTCCGGGTGCGCGTTCACGGTTCCGCGCCTCGCGACACGGGTGAAGCGCTCGTCGCGCGCCAGCTCCCAGTGGACCGTGAACCGCGCCGACGGCAGACCGCCGCCGCTCTCGAAGAGGCGCGGGGCGAGTCGGGTCCACAGCAGCACCGAGCCGGGCAGCGGGTCGCCGGAGGCCACGCCCAGCGTGAACGGATTGTCGGTGATCTTCGAGGCACTCGCTTCGGCGGCCGAGGCGGCGCCACCGAGCGGGATGTTCACGGTGAACGCCAGGGCCGCCGCCGCCCCAGTGGTGGTCAGGAAGCGACGCCTGTCCAGACGGCTTGCCGCAGCGCGCAGTTCGGCGGTGTGCCCCGAGGCGCTGGATGAGTCGGAAGAGTGCATGCGTGCCCTATCCCTGGCATGAGGAGTCCGGCCGCGCGGGCCGGACTGAGGTGGTGTCAGGGCATTGCACTACCGGGAGACGAAGGGCCGTCAGCATATCGCTGGCATGTGCATGTACATAGGACGACCACTGGGCGCGAGGACCGACGGTGGGCCACCGAAGCCCCCTGAGCGAGGACTTCCGGCATGCGCACCCCCCGGTCCGACCGCTGAACGCGAGGCCCCGAGATCGGGGCCGACCTGATCACCACGACTATGCTCCCCGAACGGAAAGCGACGCAGCCGACACGCTCCGCCCCGGTCAGCTCCGGCGACCGGCGCCCCGCGCCGCGCGGCGACGCGGTCGCTTCCGGTCGGCCCGGCATCCAGGCGGAGGGGACACACCGCAGATCGCACCGCCGGCCCTGCCGGGCCCAGCCAGGGAACTGAGCCCCGTTCACCAGAGGCTGCGCACCGATTCCCGTATGACCAGATGGGTCCCGAACACAGATCGGTTGCGACCGGACCCGGCCGCAGGAGGGGACAGCACCAGGCGGGCGGCGGCCCGGCCCAGTTCGTCGAAGGGAAGGTGCACGGTGGTGAGCGGTGGCCAGGTCTCCTGGGCCAGCCCCAGGTCGTCGAAGCCGATGACGGAGATGTCGCCGGGCACGGACAGCCCTGACTCCCGGACGGCCGTGAGCGCCCCGGAGGCGATGTAGTCGGACTCCGCGAAGATGGCGGTGATGTCGGCCCCCTCGCTGAGCAGTTCCTTCGCCGCCTGGTAGCCCGTCGCACGGACGCGCTCGCCGGTCTTGATGATCCGCTGGTCGACGGGGATGTCGAAGGACGCCAGGGCGGAGTAGTACCCCTCGGTCCGGCCTTCGCTGGTGGTGAAGCCCTCGGGACCGCGGATGTAGGCGATGCGGCGGTGCCCCTGGGACAGCAGGTGGCTCACCGCGGACGCGGCGCCGCCCGCCTGGTCGTAGTCGACGATCCGCACAGGTGCCCCCTCCACGCCCGGCCGGCCGCAGAAGACGAGCGGCACCTGCTGCTCGGCGTAGCGCTTCGCCCGCTTCCTGATGCCGGTCCGGTACGCCTCGGTGTCGTACACACCGCCGGCCACGATGACCCCCTCGATGGCCGGGTCGTCGACGAGGGCGTCCAGCATGGCGAACTCGGTGGTGAGGTCGTACCCGCTCGAGCCGACGAGACAGAAGTGGCCGGCCCCCGTGACGAGCTGCTCGATGCCGGAGACGATCTCGATGAGGAAGTCCTGGCGGACGTCGTTGACGATGGTGGCCACCGTGGGCAGCCGGTGGTCGCTCTCCGGGACCCGCTTGCCCCGTACGTAGCCCAGTTCCGCGGCCGCCTCGGTCACCCGGGCCTTCGTGGCCGACGCGACGGGATACGTGCCCGTCAGGGCCCGCGACGCGGTGGCCAGGGACACTCCCGCCCGCTCGGCCACCGCGTGGAGGGTCGCCTTGCGGCCTGGACCGGACTTCCGTGAAGCACTCATGAAAACTTTTCTATCAAACTCGACTCATGATCATCAAGGTGACCGGAGCAAAGTCGCTTTTTTAGTGTGTACCCAGTGCTTGACACGTCTGGTGGCGTGATCCTACTTTCCTTTCAGAAAGTTTGCGTTACCGGATAGAAAGTTTTTCTTAACATGACATCCCACGCACAGTTCGCCTCCCTTGGTACGGGAGCAGGCAGGAAGCCGCGGGCCGTCCTGTGCATGGACGCCCGGCTGCGCGACGCCGTATTCCCGGCCGACCTGCGCCGGCAGCTGGCCGAGTCGGCCGAGCTGACGGTGGTCGAGGACTTCCGCGAGTCCGCCGCGCTGGCCGGGGCGGACGTCCTGCTCACCAGCTGGGGAGCGCCGCTGATAGACGACCGGGTCCTGGATCGGGCGCCCGGTGTCCGCGCGGTCCTGCACGCGGCCGGATCGGTCAAGGACGTCGTGGGACCGGCCGTGTTCCGGCGCGACATCCTCGTCTCCTCGGCCGCTGAGGAGATGGCCGAGCCGGTGGCGGCCGTCGCCTACTCCTTCATCACCCTGGCCGCGAAGAAGGCCCTGCGGCTCCAGGATCTCTACCGGCGGGGAATCGTCGCCGACCGCCACGCGCGCCCCGATGTCGGCTTCGGGGCCAAGACCATCGGCATCGTCGGCGCGTCCCGCATCGGTCGGGCGGTCATCAGACGACTGGTCGCCGACGGCCGCGAGGTCGTGCTGTACGACCCGTACTGCACTCCGGAAGCGGCCGCGCTCCTTGGGGCCGAGCACCTCGACGACCTGGACGAGGTGTGCCGGCGCAGCCAGATCCTCTCGCTGCACGCCCCGATCCTGCCGTCCACCGTGCACATGATCAACGCCGCGCGACTGCGTCTGCTCCCGGACGGAGCCGCCGTGATCAACACCGCGCGCGGGCGTCTCCTCGACACCGAGGCCCTGCTCGCCGAGTGCGTGTCCGGCCGCCTGGAGGCGTATCTGGACGTCACCGATCCCGAACCGCTGCCGGCCGGGCACCGGCTCCACCATCTGTCCAACGTGCTGCTCACCCCGCACGTCGCCGGTACCGAGGGAGCCGACCTCCACATCACCGGCCGCTTCGCCGCCGAGGAGCTGCGCCGGCTGGCGGCCGGGCTCCCTCTCCGCGGCCTGGTCTCCGCACAGCAACTGACCCAGCTGGCCTGACAGCCCTCGTCATCGCTCGATCAGTAAGACGGCGCCCCAAGCGCTGGTCGTACCAAAGGGACATGATCATGACGAATATCGACCGACGGACCCTTCTCAGAGCAGCGGCGGTCGTCTCCGCCGGCGCCGCGACTGCCGGCCTCACCGGCTGCGGCAGCGGTTCGTCCGGGGGTGGGGGCGGCAACGGATCGCTCTCCGTCCTGACACCGGTCTTCGCGACCCCCGAGGGCAAGAAGGTGCTGGAGGGAAGCGTCACCGAGGTCTATCGCGGCAAGCACCCGAAGGCCGGGGTGCGCGTCGACTACAGCACCTGGGACGTACTGCCCGAGAAGATCTCCACGAGCCTCGCGGGCGGCACCCTGGCGGACGTCGTCGTGGTCGGCTTCGGCTGGGTACCGCCGTTCGCGGCGAAGAACACGTTCGCCGAACTCCCCGCCTCCCTGCGCTCCGGCCCCCACTACCTGGACCAGGTCGTCGCGCCCGGACGCTACCTCGACAAGACCTACGCCCTGCCGCTGGGAGTGGACGCGATGGTCGTGGCGTACCGCAAGGACCACTTCGAGAAGGCGGGCATCAAGCGCACCCCCCGCAGCTTCCAGGAACTGCGCGCCGCGGCCAAGGAGCTGACGCGCCGCAAGTCCGGCGGCGGGTTCGAGCGGGTCGGGATCGACGTCACCGCGGCCAACCTGCGCCAGCAGTGGGTCGCCGCGCTCGACGCCTGCGGGGGGCGCATGTTCGACACCGACGGCACCAAGGTCCTCTTCGACAGCGACCAGGGCGCGCAGGCGCTGGACTTCCTGGCCGGATTCGTGAAGGACGGCTCCTCGTCCCTGGCCTTCCGCGCATCCCAGGGACTCCCGCTGGAGACCCTGCGCAAGGGCACGAGTTCGATCTCCCTGACGGCGGCTTCGGCGATCGGCCAGAACGCGGTGCTGCCCGAGGGCCGCAAGGACCTGGAGAACATCGGCTACTTCCTCCTGGAGGAGCGAAAGCCCACCATGTTCGTCGGCGGAGCCCTGGTCACGGTGAACAAGCGGGCGCGTGACCCACAGGCGGCCTTCGACTTCCTGGGCGCGCTGACGGCCGAGGACGAGTCGCTCGCCGTCGCCGAGCCCAACGGCTACCTGCCGCCCTTCGCGGACGCGGCCGTCGGCAAGGCCATCCGCAACCCGGCCGCCCCGCTCATCCGGGACAGCTTCCGCTACTCCGTCAGCGAGGGCGGCAGCCCGGCGTGGATGGAGATCCGCGAGACGATCAACCCCGCGATCGAGGCGGTCCTCACCGGCAAGCAGTCGACGCGGCAGGCCCTGACCTCGATACGTAAGCAGGCCGAGGACGCCATCGGGCGGATCTGATGGACAATCACGAAATTGCCTCGGCCTCCCCGACACGTGCCCCGGGCAGTCTGCAGCGCGGCCGGCGACGGGCCGGCGTGCTCTTCTCCCTGCCCGCGACGCTGCACATCGGCTTCTGGATCGGCCTGCCGGTGCTCGCCGCGTTCGTCCTGAGCTTCACCGACTACGACGTCTTCAAGTCGCCCTCGTTCGTCGGGATCGACAACTACCGGACGATCTTCTCCGACGGCGAGTTCCTGCGCAGTCTGCGCACCACCCTCTTCTACGCCGTGGGCACGGTCCCGGTGTCCATGGCCCTCTCGCTAGGTCTGGCCGTCCTGCTCAACCAGGGCATCCGCGGTCAGGGGTTCTTCCGGACCGTGATCTACCTTCCGCAGATCACCGCGACCGTCGCCGTGGCCCTGGTGTGGAGCTACCTGCTACAGGGTGACGGCCTGGTCAATCACCTGCTGGAGGCCATCGGTGTCGGGCCGGTCGACTGGCTCACCGACCCCTCCGTCGCGCTCTTCTCCGTGATCCTGATCAGCATCTGGCAGAGCATGGGCTTCAACACCCTGATCTACCTGGCGGCGCTGCAAGGCCTGCCCGGCGACCTGTACGAGGCTGCCTCGATCGACGGCGCCGGCGCGTGGCGGCGTTTCATCAGCATCACGGTCCCCCTGCTCAAGCCCGCTACGTTCTTCGTCCTGATCACCTCGACGGTCGGCGCGTTCCAGGCATTCGACCAGGTGTACGTCCTCACCAGGGGCGGCCCGGCCTACGCCACCACCCTGACGACGTACGAGATCTACAAGACGGGTTTCTCCGACTTCCGTCTGGGCGTCGCCTGTGCGCAGTCGGTGGTGCTGCTGATCGCCTTGATCGTCCTGACAGCGGTGAACACCCGCACGATGGGAGAAGCCCGCGATGGCCACTGACGCCCCGCCGCGCCGAGCCGCCGGCCGGCCCCAGCCGCACCGGCCCCGGCCGTCCCGCCAGGCACCGGCCGCCAAGGCACGCTCCTCACGGGCACGGATCGCGAGCTTCTGGCTGCTGGCCATGGTCTCGGTCCTCATGATCACCCCGTTCGTGTGGATGATCCTGTCGTCACTGCGAGACCCCGCCCAGTCGGCGGGACTCCTGCCGCGGTCGCTGCGCTGGCGGAACTACGCCGACGCGCTGGACTCGGCGCCCTTCGTGACCTACGCCCGCAACAGCTTCTTCATCGCGGCCGGGCACACGGTCATCAACGTCGTGTTCTCCTCGATGGCCGGCTACGCGCTGGCCAAGCTGCCCTTCCGCGGCTCGAAAGTCCTCTTCTTCTGCTTCATCGGCGCGATCATGATCCCGATGTACACCATCATCGTGCCGCAGTTCATCCTCGTGCGGTCGATGCCGTTCTTCGGCGGCAACGACATCCTCGGGCAGGGCGGCACCGGCTGGCTCGACTCCTGGTGGGCCCTGATCGTCCCCGGCGCGATGAGCCCGCTCTCCGTCTTCCTCTTCCGCCAGTTCTACCTGAGCGTTCCGGGCGAACTCGCCGAGGCGGCCCGGCTCGACGGTGCCAACGAGTTCGTCATCTGGGCGAAGATCGTCACGCGGCAGATCCGGCCGGCCATCGTCACGGTCGCCCTGCTCACCTTCCAGACCGGCTGGACCAACTTCCTCTGGCCGCTGCTGGTCACCGGCCGCCAGAACATGCGCGTTCTGCAAGTGGGCCTGGCCTCCTTCCAGCAGGAGAACACCACCCAGTGGGCCCTGCTCATGGCCGGCACCGCCATGGCGACCGTCCCCATGATCGTCCTGTTCGTCTTCGCCCAGCGCTACTTCGTCAACAGCCTCACCCACGTCGGGCTGAAGTAGCGCACCCCGCACCTACGGCCGTCCCCCCGGTCCGCGAACTCCCTCACGCTCCCGGAGCCCCCATGAGCACCCATCGCAAGAAAACGATGTCCCGGCGTACCCTGCTCTCCCTCAGCGTCGCGGGAGCCGCGTCCACCGCCGTCCACGCCGTCGCCCCCGCCCGCAGCTTCGCCGCCCCCGCCGCGGTCAGCAGGCCCGCGGCTCCGGTCAAGGGCGCGCACCCCCGTGTGCTGATCACCGAGAGCCACCTCGACACCATCAAGGGCAACCTGGGTGACCCGGTCATAGCACCCAGCTATAACGCCCTGCTGACGGCGAGCCGGCTCGACACCGACGGCACACTCCCCGGCGGCACCTTCAGCAAGCCCGTCCGGTCGGCCATCGAGGGACTCGCCCTGCGCCACCTGCTGGAGAAGGACACCGAACTGGGCAGGCGCGCGGTCACCTGTATGCGCAACGTCCTGCGCACCTACCAGCCACGGGACCCGCACGACGCGCCGATCAACGAGATCCGCAACACCGGTACCACGCTCATGCTGGCCGCCCTCGTCTACGACTGGTGCTACGACCTGCTCGACACCGAGGACCGCCAGACCTTCATAGCCGCCATGAAGAACCTCGCCGCCCACCAGGAGGTCGGCTACCCGCCCACCGCCCTCAGCGCGATCACCAGCCACGCGAGCGAGTACGAGCTGCAGCGCGACCAGCTCGCCGCCGCCATCGCGGTGTACGACGAGGACCCCGAGTGGTTCGACCTCGTCAGCACCCGCTTCCGCACGGAGTACGTACCGGCCCGCAACTTCTTCTACAAGTCCGGCCGTTACCACCAGGGCGACTCCTACCAGGGCACCCGCTTCGCCCCGGAGATCTTCGCGGCCACGCTCTTCGACCGCATGGGCGGCGACGCGGGGTTCTCCAGCGAGCAGCAGAACATCATCACCGACTGGATCTACCAGCGGCGCCCGGACGGCCAGCTCGTGCGCTCCGGCGACACCTTCCTCAGCAGCTACAACCCGCCCGGCCGCTACTGGAGCGACTTCTACACGGTCACCGCCATGCTGCTGTCCACCACCCTGTACAAGAACCCGCTGCACCAGGACTACCTGTTGCAGCAGTTCAAGCACGGCTACAAGCCCGGCACCGAGGAAAACCTCCTCTTCTGCCTCTTCTACGACCCGAAGCTCCCCCGCACGCCCGCCACCACCCTGCCGCTGACCCGCTTCACCGGGCTTCCCCTGGCCGGCATGATCGCCCGCACCGGGTGGGACGAGGGTCCCGACGCCGAGACGGCCATCGCCCAAGTCACCATCGGTGGCCACAACTTCAGCAACCACCAGCACCTGGACGCCGGTACCTTCCAGATCTACTACCGTGGTCCGCTCGCCCTCCGCTCCGGGATCTACGAGGGCAAGGAGGGGTCCTACGGCTCCCGGCACGACCTCAACTACAACAAGCGGACCATCGCCCACAACGCCCTGCTCATCAAGAACCCCGCGGAGACCTTCACCTTCGCCGGCACCACGCTGTCCAACGACGGAGGGCAGCCCTTCCCGGCGGGCGGAGCCGAGGCCGCCACCCTCCACGACCTCCTGGACCCCGCCCGGCACCATGTCAACGCCCGCTCCGCCAGCGGGTGGGCCGGCCCCGACCGCGCCAAGCCAGTCTTCAGCCACGTACGAGGTGACATCACCCCCGCGTACGGCACCAAGGCGCGTCTGGTCACCCGGTCCTTCGTCTTCATCAACCTCGACGAGCCGGGTCATCCCGGCGCCCTGATCGTCCGCGACTCCCTGGCCACCGGATCGTCCTCGTTCGAGACCGCCTTCCTGCTGCACAGTGCCGAGAAGCCGGTTGTGGGACCCACGACCGTGGACATCGCGCGCACCGACAGCGCCCCCGGCGGCAAGCTGCGCCTGACCACCCTGGCACCGGCAGGTCCCCGCATCACGGCCATCGGCGGCCCGGGACGCGAGTTCGAGGTGGACGGCGTGAACTACGTCAACACGCCCGAGGACAACAGCAGTGGCGAGCCCGGCGCCTGGCGCGTCGAGATCAGTCCCTCCGAGCAGGGCACCAAGACCGATTTCCTGAACGTCCTGCAACCCCACGCCTCCGACGCGCAGCCGTACCCCGTCACCTGCACCCACACGGCCGGCGCCTATCTCGTCCGCCTCCGCGACACCCTGACCGTCTTCAGCGACTCGGCCACCACGCTGCGCCGCACCCTCGACTTCACCGTCGGGGAGGACGGCGGCGCACCGACCGAGTTCCTCGCCACGGACCTGCCCGCCGGCGGCCGCTGGCTGCTCACCCGGCGAGGCGGCAAGGGGGGCAAGGGGGGCAAGGTCAGCGGCCAGATCCGTAGGGGCAGCACGCTCTACGCCTCGTTGCCGCCCGGCCGCTACCGCCTGGGCCGCTGACCCGGTACGCGCCGGACCCGCGCGTCTGCCCGCATCCGTCTCCTCACCCCGCGAGTACACATGAAGCTGGCCTTCTCCACCCTCGGCGTGCCCGGCATGCCGCTGGAAGACGTCCGTGCCCTGGCACTCCGCACAGGATGGACCGGGATCGAGGTGCTCTCCAGCGCCGACGAACCCGTGCACACCGGCCTGGACGGGCCGGCCCGCGCGGCGGCCCGCCGGCTCCTGGCGGACGGCGTCACCCTGCTCAGCGTGAACTCCTATGTACACGTGGGCCGTACGGATCAGTCCGACGAGGAGGTGGTCACGTCCATCCTCGCGGAGGCGCGGCTGGCCGCCGACCTCGGGGCCACGGCGGTCCGGGTGTTCCCCGGAGCGGAGGGCGGTACCGGGGCAGTCGTCGGTGCCGGTGCCGGTCTTGAGGCGGGCACCGCGCGGATCGTCGCGCGGCTGAGCGGAGCGGCCCGGCTGCTGCCTCCGGGGGTCGGGATCTGGCTGGAGACACACGACTCGCACTCCACGGGCGCCGAAGTCGCCGCTCTCCTCGACGAGATCGCGGACCGGCGCGTGCGAGCCCTGTGGGACATCGCCCACTCCTGCCGCCGGGGCGAACCATGGGAGACCACCCTCGACGTCCTGCGGCCCCACCTGGCACACGTCCAGATCAAGGACGAAGAGCCGACGGGCCGTCACCTGCCCGTCCCGCTGGGAGAGGGCGCGGTCCCCGTCGCCGCCGTTCTCCGCCGGCTGTCCGCCGAGGGGTACGGGCGGTGGGTCTCCCTGGAGTGGGAACGCAAGTGGTACCCCGCTGTGGCACCGCTGGACGAGGTGCTGGCAAAGGCCCGTACCTGGCTGCGGGACACCGTGCACGCCACGGCGGAGCGAGCCGACGGGGCCGAACGCCCCTGAAGAGTGACGACAGCCCGGAGCGGGGCACGGCGGTAGCCGGCGCCGCACGGAAAGCGTCTCGGAGCAGGCACGTCCATTCGAGTACAAGGAATGTCACGCCCATCATGGACAACGTCTTCTACAACACCCACCACTCGCCCGCCGGCGCCTTCGCCTCCTTCACCCTGGGGTACCGGGGAGCCGAGGGCGGCCTGGGCCTCGAACTGGCCGGGCCGGCCAAGGAAAACGTGTGGATCGGCGCCGAGTCCGCCGACGGGGAACGCTTCGAGGCGCTCCCCTTCTTCTCACCCGCCCCCGACGACCGGCTGCGCTTCGACTCCGAGGCGGTGCGGACCGGGGACGTCGGCGACCGGCCGCTCGTCGCCTTCCCGGACGAGGCAGTGTCGCGCGACATGAGTGCCGGCCGCGACACCTGGACCGCCGGGGACCTCACCTTCACCGTGTGGTCCCCGACCGGCGCGCTTCCCGACCCCGACACGGCGACGCCCGAGCAGCTCGCCACCGCCTTCCTGCCTGCGGTCTTCGCCGAACTCACCCTCGACAACACCCGCGGCACCAGCGCGCGCCGGGCGTTCTTCGGCTACCAGGGAAGCGACCGCACACGCGGCATGCGCCACCTGGAACGGACCGGGACCCTGACCGCCGGGGTGGGTCAGGGCTCGTCCACCGCGCTGACCACGGGTGACGAGGGGGTCCGCTCGGCGATCGGTTTCGACCTCGAAGAGATCGTCAACTCCCCCCAAGGCGAGAACTGGGGCTTCGGCCTCGGCCCGGCGGCGGCTCTCGTGGTCGACGTCCCGGCCGGCACCCGGCGCACGCTGCGTGCGGCGGTGTGCTTCCACCGCGCCGGCCTCGTCACGACCGGGCGGAAGGCGGCCTACCTCTACACGCGCTGGTTCCCGGCCATCGAGGACGTCGCCGAGTACGCGGCCCGCGACTTCCCGGCTCTCACGGCGCGATGCGAGCGCGATGCCGCGCGGTTCGACGCGCCGCACCTGAACGAGTCACAGCGCTTCATGCTGGCCCACGCCACTCGCGGGTACTTCGGCTCCACCCAGGCCCTGGAGGAGGACGGCAAGGCGCTCTGGGTGGTCAACGAGGGCGAGTACCGCATGATGAACACCTTCGACCTCCTCGCCGACCAGGTGTTCTTCGAGGCGCAGCAGAACCCGTGGACCATCCGCAACGTGCTCGACCAGTTCGCGGACCGCTACTCCTACGACGACCGGGTGAGGTTCCCGGACCAGTCGGCGACCCATCCCGGCGGCATAGCCTTCACCCACGACATGGGCTTCGCAGGCGCCTTCTCCCCGCAGGGGCGTTCGTCCTACGAGCGGTCCGGCACCGACGGCCTGTTCTCCTACATGTCCCATGAGCAGGTCGTCAACTGGGTGCTGTGCGCTGCCGTGTACGTCAAGGCATCGGACGACCGGAGCTGGCTCGCCGGGTACCTGCCGCTGCTCCGGGAGTGCTTGACGAGTCTGGTGAACCGCGACCATCCCGACCCCGGCCGGCGGGACGGCGTGATGAGCCTGGACGGGGTCCGGTGCGGCAGCAGCGCGGAGATCACCACGTACGACAGCCTGGACAGCTCGCTCGGGCAGGCGCGGCGCAGCGCCTACCTCGCGGTCAAGACCTTCGCCGCCTACGTGTGGCTGGCCCGTACGCTGCCGGGTGAGCCTGGGGCGCTCGCGGAGGAACAGGCGGGTCGCTGCGCCCGGACCGTGCTGGCGCACCGGGACGGCCGGGGGATCGTGCCCGCTCTGCTCGACGGGAAGCCGCGCGGCACCACCATTCCGGTGATCGAGGGGCTCGCTCATCTGTGGGCGGCCGGCATCACCGACGTCCTCGCGGCGGACGGACCCTACGGCGAGCTGATCGAGGGCCTGCGCGTCCACCTCGACGCGGTGCTCGCCCCCGACGTCTGCCTGTTCCCGGACGGGGGCTGGAAGCTCTCCGCGACCAGCGACAACTCCTGGTTGAGCAAGATCTACCTCAGCCAGTTCGTCGCCCGTCACATCCTCGGCAGAACCGCCGACGCCACCGCCGACGACGCCCACCGGGCCTGGCTGCTGCGGACCGGGAACGCGGCGTCCGCCTGGAGCGACCAGATGCTCGCGGGCGACGTCATGGCCAGCCGCTACTACCCGCGCGGCGTCACCGCGGCCCTCTGGCTGCACGAAGCCGCGCGGCACTGAGCGGCACACCGCGCAGCCTCTCCACCGCCGTCACCGCACGCCTCACCAGAAAGCTGAGCCACCGTGAACACGCACCCCGCCCCGGCCCCCCGCTTCGGCGTCAACTACGTGCCGAGCCGCAACTGGTGGTACTGCTGGAACGACTGGGACGCCGACTCGATCCTGGCGGACTTCCGGGCACTTGCCGGGCTGGGCATGGACCACGTCCGCATCCAGCTCGTCTGGCCGGTGTTCCAGCCCAACCCGGCCATGGTCAGCCGCGCCGCCCTCGAACGGCTGCGGGAACTGATGGACCTGGCCGACCGCGCCGACACGGGCCTGGACGTCATGGTCACCGTCCTCACCGGATGGCTCAGCGGCTTCACCTTCAAGCCCGCCTGGCTGAAGGACCGGTCCATGGTCACGGACAAGGACGCCGTCGCCGCCGAGCTGCACCTGCTCGACGTCCTCGCCGCCGAGGTCGCCGGCCACCCGCGTTTCCTCGGCTTCGACCTCGGCAACGAGCTCTCCGTGATCAACGACGACGTCTCCCCGGCCGACGGGGACCGCTGGGCCGCCCAGCTCCTCGACCACTGCGAGAAGGTGGCACCCGGAAAGTTCCACGTCAACGGAAACGATCACCGCCCCTGGCTGGACAACGCGGTCTTCTCGGCGCACGGCGCGGCGACCTCGGGAAGCGCCGCCGTCTTCCACTGCTACCCGTACTGGAGCGGCGTGCTCGCCGAGTGGGGACCCGACGGGGCCGGCACCCTGCACCTCGGCGAGTTCATGGCGGAACTCGCCGAGGCGCATGCCGCGACCCCCGGCCGCCCCAAGTGGCTCCAGGAGTTCGGCGCGTCCCCGGTCGAGCGCCCGGAGGGGTCCATTCCGGGATGGGCCGAGACGTTCGTCCGCAACACCCTCTCCTCGGCGCACGTCTGGGGATGCACCTGGTGGGGCAGCCACGACATCGACCGCCGGCTCACCGGCTTCGACGAGTACGAGTACGACCTCGGCCTCCTGACGACCGAGAACGAGGTCAAGCCGGTCGGCGCACAGCTCGCCCAGCTCATCGCCGGTATCCGCGACGCGCCCCCGCGGCCGCTGACGCGCACCTCGGCCCTGGTACTGCCCGACCCGAGCGCGACCCGCCAGGTGGCGGACGCGTTCTTCCGCCTGGTCGAGCAGGGCGTCCATCCGGCCGTCGTCACCCTCGACGGCTCGCGCGACGCGGCGTACCTGGCGCGTCGCGGCATCACCGACCTGATCGCCTGACCCACCCCGCGCGCACGCCGCCCGTGCCCACCCCCGAGGAGCAACGAGTATGTCCCGCAGAACCATGGGCATCGTCATGAACGGTGTCACCGGCCGCATGGGTTACCGCCAGCACCTGGTCCGCTCCGTGCTGGCCCTGCGCGAACAGGGCGGTCTGCCCCTGGACGACGGAACCCTCTTGTGGCCCGAACCGATCCTCGTCGGCCGCGACGACAGCAAGCTCAAGGAGCTGGCCGTCCGGCACGGGCTGGAGCACTGGACCACGAGCCTGGACGAGGCCCTGGCCCATCCGCTCGCCGAGGTCTACTTCGACGCCCAGATCACCCGGGCCCGCGAGCAGGCGATCCGGGCGGCGATCGAGGCCGGCAAGCACGTCTACACCGAGAAGCCGACCGCCGAGTCGCTCGGCGCCGCCCTGGAACTGGCACGGCTGGCACGGAAGGCCGGGGTGTGCAACGGCGCGGTGCAGGACAAGCTGTTCCTGCCCGGCCTGCTGAAGCTGAAGCGGCTCATCGACGGCGGGTTCTTCGGACGGGTCCTGTCCGTGCGCGGCGAGTTCGGCTACTGGGTCTTCGAGGGCGACTGGCAGGAGGCCCAGCGCCCGAGCTGGAACTACCGCGCCGAGGACGGCGGCGGCGTGATCCTCGACATGTTCCCGCACTGGCGGTACGTGCTCGACGGCCTGTTCGGCGAGGTGCGCTCGGTCTACGCGCACACCGCCACCCACATCCCCGAGCGGGTCGACGAGCAGGGCAACGGCTACCCGGCGACGGCGGACGACGCCGCCTACGGCGTCTTCGAGCTGGACGGCGGTATCACGGCCCAGATCAACTCCTCCTGGGCCGTGCGGGTCGACCGGGACGAGCTGGTCGAGTTCCAGGTGGACGGCACCGAGGGCAGTGCCGTGGCCGGCCTGCGCAACTGCCGTGTACAGCACCGCTCGTTGACGCCGAAGCCGGTGTGGAACCCGGACCTGCCGGTGACCGAGTCGTTCCGCGACCACTGGCAGCAGGTGCCGGACAACGGCGAGTTCGACAACGGGTTCAAGGTCCAGTGGGAGATGTTCCTGCGGCATGTGGCCACCGGTGCCGCGTACCGGTGGGACCTCCTGGAGGGCGCCAAGGGTGTCCAGCTCGCCGAACTCGGGCTGCGCTCCGCCCGTGAGGGCCGCCGCCTCGACGTCCCCGCGCTGGAGATCTGATGCCGGCCGAACTGCGCCTGCCGGGCGGCGTGCACCGGCTCGGGCCGCCCGCGGCCGTACCGGCGTCCGACCGGCCGATCACCTGCCGTGTCGTGTACGCCGCCGCCCACGTCGTCGCCGACCCGCTAGGGGAGAACGCCCCGGGTGCGCCGGCCGCCGTCGACTGGGACGGCACCCTGGCCTTCCGCCGGCACCTGTGGTCCCTCGGTCTGGGCGTCGCCGACGCGATGGACACCGCCCAGCGCGGCATGGGCCTCGGCTGGGACGCGACTCGGGAGCTCATCACGCGGTCCGGCGCGGAGGCCCGGACCGTGGGCGGGCGGCTGGCCTGCGGGGTGGGCACCGACCAGCTCGCCGCGCCCGCTTCGCCGGCCGCCGTCGTCGACGCCTACCGGGAGCAGCTCGCCGTGGTGGAGAGCGCCGGCGCCCGTCCGGTCCTGATGGCGAGCCGTGCACTGGCCGCGCTCGCCCGGGGCCCCGAGGACTACCTCCAGGTGTACGGCGACGTCATCGGCTCGGCCTCGCGGCCCGTGATCCTGCACTGGCTGGGCGAGATGTTCGATCCCGCGCTCGCGGGCTACTGGGGCGGCACGACTCTCGACGACGCCACGGACACGGTGCTCGCGCTCATCAAGGACCACGCGTCCCGCGTCGACGGCATCAAGGTGTCCCTGCTGGACGCCGGGCGGGAGATCGCGCTGCGGCGAGCGCTGCCGCCGGGCGTACGGCTCTACACGGGCGACGACTTCAACTACCCCGACCTGATCCGCGGTGACGAGCACGGTCACAGCGATGCCCTGCTGGGCGTCTTCGACCCCGTCGCGGCAGTCGCGGCCGACGCGCTGCGTGCCCTGGAGACGGGGGACACCGACCGGTACGACGCGCTGATGGCCCCGACGCTGCCGCTGGCCCGGCACCTGTTCGCCGCACCGACGTACCACTACAAGACCGGTGTGGTGTTCCTGGCCTGGCTGGCCGGTCACCAGAGCCACTTCACCATGGTGGCCGGTGCGCAGAGCGGCCGTTCCGTGCCCCACCTGATCGAGCTGTTCAAGCTCGCCGACGCGGCAGGCGTCCTGCCGGACCCCGAGCTGGCGGCCCATCGCATGCGCCGGTTCCTGCGTGTCGCGGGGGTGGAGGCGTGAGCGGTCTGGAACGCCTGTCGCTCAACCAGATCACCACCAAGCGGTGGAGCCTCCCCGAGGCGGTCCAGGGGTGCGTGGACGCCGGTATCCCGGCGATCGGCCTGTGGCGGGACAAGGTGGCCGAGACCGGGCTCACGGAGGCGGCGGCACGGGTCCGCGACGCCGGTCTGACCGTCAGCAGCCTGTGCCGGGGTGGCTTTCTCACCGCCGACGGGCCGGGCACGCGTCAGGCGGCCCTGACGGAGAACATCCGCGCCCTGGAGGAAGCCGCCGAGCTGGGCACCGACACGCTCGTGATGGTGGTGGGCGGCCTGCCCGAGGGCTCGCGCGACCTGGCCGGGGCCCGGCACCGGGTGGCCGACCTGCTGGCCGAGCTGGCCCCGCACGCCGGAGACCACGGCGTGCGCCTGGCGATCGAGCCGCTGCACCCGATGTTCTGCGCGGACCGGGCCGTGGTGTCCACCCTCGCCCAGGCGCTGGACCTCGCCGCAGGACACCCGCCCCAGCAGGTGGGCGTGGTCGTGGACAGCTACCACGTCTGGTGGGACCCGGACCTGCCCCGCCAGATCGAGCGCGCGGGGCCTCGGATCGCCTCCTTCCAGGTGTGCGACTGGACCCTGCCCCTGCCGGCCGACTCCCTGCTGGGCCGGGGCCACGTGGGTGACGGCCATATCGACTTCCGTGCCCTGACCGACCAGGTCACCGCCGCCGGCTACACCGGCTGGATCGAGGTCGAGATCTTCAACGAGCGAATCTGGGACACCCCCGGCGAGCAGACCGTGCGGACGGTGATCGAGCGTCACCTGACCCATGTGCACGGCTCATGACGGAGCCGCCGCGTCCGCCACGCGTCGCGGCGGGGGGCGTTCAGCTCGGCAGTGCGCTGATGGAGGCGGTCAGGTCCTGGGTGAAGCGTTCCCTGGTCATGTCCGCGAGAGCACCGGAGACGATGACGTAACGGCTGGAGGTCACTCCCACCAGCAGCGCGGCCAGGAACGGCACGCGATGTTCCAGGGCGTGATCGCCCAGCAGCCGGCGGCAGGTTTCGTCGGTGCGCTCCCGCATGGCCACGCGGCGATGGGCTGAGCCAGGGGCTCGTCGGACTCGACGCCGAGCGCTGCGACGGAGCTGGTCCCGGGAACCGCGACCAGGAAGAGCTCGCGGGTTCCGGTGAGGGGGTGCGCGTCGTCCTGGGCCGGCGGGTAGGCGACGTCCAGCCCCGAGAGCTTGCCGGCCACGCACGGGCTGGTGATGCGCCACTTCGCGAGCTAGGAGCAGCGTGCCCGGAGGACGTCCCGGGCCCGTGCGGGGCGCCCGGACCGCCTCCATCACGGTGGTGAACTGGGTGCGGTCGTCCAGCCGTATCCGCCCACGCCACGACACCGGCAGCGATTGAAGAGCCCCCGGAGAGCCACGTCTCGATGGTGCGTGCCGACGGTTCCCGCTGCGGTTGATCTTTCTGCCGCCGCGGTGTTGAGGTGCCTTTCGTTCACGCGGCGTGGATACAGTCAGCAGGACGGAACTGGGCCGTGAGATGCGCTCGCTGGTCGCGTCCGATCAGCGTCGGCACCTCGAGTGGGCTCTGCTGCTGGGAAGCGGACGTTCTGCGGGTGCGCTGAGTCCGGGCGCGGGAATGCCGCCCCCGCCTCGTGACTTCACTGGCCGCACTTCCGTCATCAAGCAACTGAATCGCGAGGCGACACGTCCGGCGAGAGCCCAGCCGGGCGAGTGCGCAGTACGGGTACTGGTCCATCACCTCCGTCGCCCAGGTAGCCGGGCTGCCCAGGCGCGGGTCGTCGGGTGGCCCTTCCCGCACGATCACATCGGCTGCGGCCGGCTCGCCCGGGTCCCGCGTGTCCTCGTGCACCGCCAGATGCGTTTCGCCGTCCGCCGTGTACGGATGCACGGTGGAGCGCTCGACATGGACTCGCCGCCCCCGCACCGAAGTCCGTGCGCGCATCGGGGTGGTGCGGCGAGGCGGCTCGTATGGGGGCAACGGCAACGGTTCCAGCAGGGTGGGTGCCGGGGGTTCCGGAATGCCGAGCAGAGCGTAGAAATTGTGTCGTAGCAAGGCCGCGGACTCACCCGGGGCGGAGCTGACGAACCGGGCCGGGTCGGGGAGTGCGCGGTGCTCCGCGAAGGTTCGGTCCAGTTGGTCTCGTAGAGGGGCGTGCGCATCGAGTTGTGGAGCGCTTCGGACGAACTCCGCCAACGGCGTCTCGGGGTCAAGACGCTCCTGGTCAGCCGCAGCAAGCAACACAGGTATGCCGAGGGCTGCCGCATAGTAGGAGACTGCCCCGAAATCTCCGAGAACGATGTCGGCGGCCAGCAGCGCTTGTCGCCATCCGTGCAGAGGGTCGATGAGAACCAAGCCGTTGCGCTGGGCTCTGTCCAGCCACGCGCGTATTTGTCCGGGGCCGTGTCCGTGCCAGATATTGGGGTGCAGAACGGCTGCGATCCGGTATTCGTCGACGGGCAGCTCCGTCCCCAAGCGCGGAAGAATACTCGGAAGCAGATCCCTCGACCCGCCGTTCCCGAAGAAGCCCTCAGTGTTCCAGGTCGAATTCAGTACGAGGAGACGCTGGCCGCGCCGCACCCCAAGAGCGCGTCTGAATCGCTGCCGGTACGGGCGTCCCGCGAGCATGCGGTCGTAGCAGGGAGAAATGTTATGCAGTTCTCCGCCAAAACTGGCTGAAATTGCCAAATCAATAGGCGCCGCAATAGCCTCTTTCCAGGGCAGGACAGGAAGGCCCATTGCTGAGAAAAGCTCTTGGATTCCACTCTGGAAAGGAGAGGAGCCTGTCGAGGTGACCAGAAGTTGCAGCCGAAGGTCATCGTGGAACAGTGGCAGAACGTCCAGGACGCGGCTGGCGGAGGTCACGTTGTGGACAACGAGAAGCGCTCTACGAGACGCTTTTCTGCTCACCCACCGCTCGGAATGCAGCCCTACGGGCACGCGTACAGTCGAAGGATGATCCGCTGAGAGGATGAGTCTCGCGGGCTGATCTGCGGGTGCGACCGTGGAGGGAAGCTCCGCCCGTACCAACTGAGCGATCGGAGGAGTCGGGAGCGCCGGAGGTGGGTTCAGGAGCCGGTCGGGCCCGGTGGTCACCCGATCGCATCACTGGGCGCGTCATGCGCCGGTCGGATGCGCAGCATGAACTCACCCGATCCCTTGAGAAGGCTGAGTTCTGCGATGGAGAACATATCGTCCGCGGGCACGTGGGCGCGGCGCACCGCATCCACCCTCGCCGTGCTGGCGGTCGCCGGCGTCCTGACCGCGCCCCGCGTCCAGGCGGACGGGGCCGCGCCCCAACCCGCCAGGAGCGGCGTCAAGCCCACGGTGGTCCTGGTCCACGGCACCAACCTGGACGCGTCGTCGTGGGACGGCGTGACCAAGCGGCTGCAGGCCGACGGCTACCCGGTCGTGGCGGTCGCCAATCCGCTGCGCGGACTCGCCTACGACTCGGCCTACACCGCGAGCGTGATCCGTGACATCGACGGTCCCGTCATCCTGGCCGGTCACTCGTACGGCACGTCGGTGGTCAACGAGGCCGCTCTCAACAGCCCGAACGTCAAGGCCATCGTCGCCGTGGCCGGATTCCTGCCCGTCAAGGGGGAAACCACCGGCGGCCTGGTCGGGAAGTACCCGGGCAGCACCTTGGCCGGAACGCTGAAGAAAGTGCCCTACCCGCTGCCCGGTGGCGGCACCGGTACCGAGCTGTACGTCAAGCAGCGACTCTTCCCCCAGCAGTTCGCCCAGGACATCCCGCGTGCCCAGGCCGCCGTACTCGCTGCCGGGCAGCGTCCCGTGGACGCTACGGCGTTGGACGGCGCCTTCACCGGATCGGCCTGGAAGACCGTGCCCGCCTACGACGTGATCACGGTGAAGGACCGCAACATCCCGGTCGCCGTCCAGCGGTGGATGGCGAAGCGAGCCGGTGCCACGACGGTCGAGGTCGACTCCTCCCACGTGGCTCCGGTCTCGCATCCGGACGCGGTGACGGCTGTCATCGAGCGGGCGGCGACCGGGCAGAGCACTGACCGGTCCGCCTCCAAGCTCTCCGGCACCGGACTGTCGCGCACCACCACGACCGCCGCGTGGGCGGCCACCGGGATCACGGCCCTCGGTGCCGGACTCGTCCTCGCCGTCCGCAGGCACCGCCGGACCTGACGCGCTTCCGGGTGCCTGGCACACCTGATGTCGTGTCGTGACGCCTGATTTCCGTGATGACCACGCCAGCGGTGCGCCTTCACCATCCGGCACCATCCGGCACCGGTCGGCCGGCACCGGTTCGGCCGGGAGATCCGCCGCCGGCGGGGGCGCGGTGGCGCCGATCGGCCCGGCCGCCGTGCGGTCACCCCGCAGGCTGGACGTCGCCCAGGGTGAGAACCGGAACGTCGGTGCGACCCGCCAGGTCGCCTGGCGGGATACCGGGGTGGTGGCGCGCGTCGGAGTGCGGCGTCGCCGGGGTGGCCTCGCCGAGGGAGAGCCGTGACACGATGCGGTAGCGGTCGCCGCGGTAGACCGAGCGGACGTATTCCACCGGGCGCGCGGTGTCGTCCTGGGTGAGTCGTTCGAAGAACAGCGCGGGCGACAGCACCGGGACGCCGATGAGACGGGCCTCCTCCTCGTTGGTGACGGTCGGCTCGATGGACTGGACGGCATCGCGGACGCGGACGCCGTACCGGTCGCCGAGCATGTCGTAGAAGTCCCCCGACTCCATGTCGGCGACGCGGAGGCCGGGCACCAGGGCGGCCGGGACGTGCAGGTACTCGATGGCCATCGGCTCGGCGTCGACCAGCCGCAGCCGGGCGATGTAGGTGATCTCGGCTGCGGGCGAGATGCGCAGCTTCCGGCCGACGCGGGCACCGGCCTGTACGACGGTGAACTCCAGGACCCGGCTGGCCCAGCTCCCGTCGGCCTGGGGGAGGCGGTGCGCGTCGCGGGCCGGAGTGAGTTCCTGCGTTATCTTCGCTCGGGCGACGAACATGCCGCGTCCGTGTTCGCGTACCAGCAGACCCTTGGTGACCAGTTCGTCCACCACCGCGCGCAGCGTCGGCCGCGAGACACCGAGCCGGTCGCAGAGCTTGCGCTCCGACGGGATCGGATCGCCGGACATGCGGGACTCCAGGAGTTCCATGAGGTGGTCCCGGACGCGTTCGCTCTTGAGAGCGGAACGCGGCGGCTCGCTGGCCATGTCGTGGATCATCCCCCTAAACGGGCCGTGCTGTCCATATGAGGTTATCCGTATCTTGACCAGCACGCCAGGGACTGGTCAACCATCCGGCCGGCGTACCCGCCGGATCGCTTCGTCGCCGCTTCTGCCAAGTTCCCGCCACCGAGATCGCGGAACCGCTCCCACCATGGCTTCACAGGACTCCGGTACGGGTTTCTGCGCGGACTCTTGACGGCACCAGTGGTCTATGCCAACTTCTCTCACCAGCACCAGACCAGTTGTCAAGTGGTAAGTTCCCGCCGCCGTCCTTGAGGTGACTTGTTGATGAGAATCAGATTCATTCCCGGCGCCGCAGTCCTCGCCCTGACGTGTGCCGGCCTCACCGCCTGCGGCTCGTCGTCGGACTCCTCCTCCGACAACTCCGGGAAGCCGGCCAAGCTCACCGTGTGGATCATGCGTGACAGCGTGTCCGACGGCTTCCTCAGCCGATTCAAGACCGACTTCGAGTCCCGTCACAAGGGCACCACGCTGGACATCCAGATCCAGGAGTGGGACGGCATCGGCCAGAAGATCACCAGCGCGCTGGCCAGCAAGGACGCGCCCGACGTGGTGGAGGTCGGCAACACCCAGGTCGCCCAGTACGCCGCCAGCGGGGGTGTGCAGGACCTTACGGACAAGACCGCCGACCTCCAGGGGAAGGACTGGATACCCGGCCTCGCCGAGCCGGGCAAGATCGACGGCAAGCAGTTCGGCATCCCGTGGTACGCGGCGAACCGCGTGGTGGTCTACAACAAGGACCTGTTCGCCAAGGCGGGCATCACCACACCGCCCAAGACCCGCGCCGAGTGGATCAAGGACACCGCCAAGCTCAACCGTAACGGCGTCGACGGCATCTACCTGCCGGGCCAGAGCTGGTACGCGCTGGCCGGCTTCATCTGGGACGAGGGCGGCGACCTCGCGGTCAAGGGCTCCGACGGCAAGTGGCAGGGCTCCCTGAACACCCCGCAGGCCAAGGCAGGCATCGGGTTCTACAAGCAGCTCCAGGCCCTGGGCAAGGGCCCCAAGGACTCCGACGAGGCCAAGCCGCTGCAGGCGGACGTCTTCGCCAAGGGCAAGAGCGCGCAGATCATCTCGGTGCCCGGCGGTGCCGACGCGATCACCAAGGCCAACCCCAAGCTGAAGGACAAGATCGGCTTCTTCCCGATCCCCGGCAAGACCGCGGACCGGCCGGGCGCGGTCTTCACCGGCGGCTCCGACCTGGTGATCCCGGTCGCCTCCCAGCACCAGGCGCTCGCCTACCAGGTGGTCAAGGCGCTGGCCGGCACCAAGTGGCAGACGGACATGGCCAAGGAGATGAGCTACGTGCCCAACCGCACGTCGCTGGCGGACGTGCTCTCGGGCAACCTCGGCGCCTCGGTCATGGCCGTGGGCGCGGCCAACGGCCACGGCACGCCCAACTCCCCGAACTGGGCCGCCGTCGAGGCGAACAACCCGATCAAGCAGTACATGACCCAGGTGCTCACCGGAGCCGACCCGGGCGCCGCCGGGAAGACCGCCTCCGAGGCGATCTCCAAGGCACTCAACACGGCTTCCTGAAGCCGCGGACCCACGCCCCGCCCAGAGCCATCAGGAGACCGCCGTGCTCACCGCTCCTCCCGCCGCGCCCCGACCGGCCGTCATGGACCCGCCCCCGCGACCGGCGCGGCGGCGGTTCGCGGGCCGCCGCCGGCCCGCCGCAGTCTGGCCGTACCTGCTGATCGCCCCGACCGTGCTCGGCGCCGCCTTCCTGCTGGTCTACCCGCTGGTCAGGAACGCGGTGATGTCCTTCCAGCATTTCGGGCTCGCCGAGCTGATCCGTGGCGGCGCCGGCTGGGTGGGGTTCGCCAACTACCGTACGGTGCTGGAGGACCCGGAGTTCTGGACGGTGGTGAAGCGGACCTTCTGGTGGACCGGGCTGAACGTGGCGCTGATCATGCTGTTCGGCACGCTCGTCTCGCTGATGCTGGTGCGCCTGGGGCGCTGGATGCGGCTCGCGGTGATGAGCGCGCTGGTGCTGGCGTGGGCCACACCGGTGATCGCGGCGACCACCATCTTCCAGTGGCTGTTCCAGTCCCGGTTCGGAGTGGTCAACTGGCTGCTGGTAAAGCTCGGCTTCGACTCCTACCGCGACTACACCTGGTTCGCGCACGGCGGCGCGACCTTCGCCATCCTCGTCACCCTGGTCCTCTGGCAGTCCGTACCGTTCGCGGCGCTGACGCTGTACGGAGGGCTCACCGCCATCCCGGGGGAGCTGTACGAGTCGGCGCGCATCGACGGCGCCGGCGCCTGGCAGATCTTCAGGCTGGTCACGTTCCCCATGCTGCGGCCTCTCTTCGCACTGGTGACGTCGCTGGAGGTGATCTGGTGCTTCAAGTGCTTCGCGCAGATCTGGGTGATCAGTGAGGGCGGCCCGAACGGCGCCACCACCACCCTGCCCGTCTACGCCTTCCAGATCGCCCAGTCCCTGCACAAGTACGACCTGGGGTCGGCGGTCTCCACGCTCACCGTACTGATCCTGCTCGGCGCGCTGGTGTTCAACCTGCGCCGGATGTTCCGTCAGGAGGGCGCGCTGTGAGCACGACGATTCCGCGCTGGGCGGCACGACGCCCGGCCACCGGGCGGCCTCCGCGCCGGCTGCTGCTGAACCTGGTGGCGCTCTTGACGGTGGCGTTCTCCGCCTTCCCCGTCTACTGGATGGTCATCACGGCGCTGAAGCCGACCGCCGACATCCAGTCCGACACCCCCTCGTTCCTGCCGCTGCACCCGACGGTGGCGCACTTCAGGACCGCCGTGCACGCCGACGGCTTCGGCACCTTCTGGCGCAACAGCCTGACCGTGACACTCGGCGCGGTGCTGATGTCGCTGGTGGTCGCGCTCCTCGCCGCGTTCGCGGTGGGCAGGATGCGGTGGCGGGGGCGGCGGGCCTTCCTGCTGCTGGTGTTCACCGCCCAGATGGCGCCCTGGGAGGCGCTGCTGATCCCGATGTACGTCATCGCCCGCGACACCGACATGCTCGACGGGCTGCCCATGCTCACCCTCGTCTACTTCATGACGACGCTGCCCTTCACCATCGTCACCCTGCGCGGCTTCCTCGCCGCGATCCCGGTGGAGCTGGAGGAGGCGGCGCAGGTCGACGGCTGCACCCGGCCGCAGGCGTTCCGCCGGGTGACCTTCCCGCTGCTGGCGCCGGGCCTGCTGTCCACCTCGCTCTTCGGCTTCATCACCGCCTGGAACGAGTTCGCCTTCGCCAACACGCTGATCGTCAAGAACCAGGATGCCCGCACCCTTCCGGTCTGGCTCTCCTCCTTCAGCAACGTCTTCGGCACCGACTGGGGCGCCACGATGGCCGCTTCCTCGCTCTTCATGCTGCCGGTGCTGCTGGTCTTCCTGGTCCTGCAGAACCGCGTCACGTCCGGAATGACCGCGGGCGCCGTCAAGGGCTGACGCCAGGCGCGCCACCGACCCCGCCCGCTTCCGCCGCCCCCGAACCGAAGGCCCCGCTGTGATCATTCCGCACCCCACCCACTTCGTCCCGATCCCCGGACACTTCACCTTCGACAGTTCGACGGCCGTGCGCGCCGAAGGTGAGGCGCGAGGCGCGGCCAAGCTGTTGCGGACGCTGCTGGCCCCGGCCACCGGACTGGCGCTGCCGGCCTCGAAGACCGGCACCGTGGTGATCGTCCTCGACCCCTACCTCCGGGGTCTCGGCGCCGAGGGGTACGGGCTGACCATCGCCCCGGACGCCGTACTGCTGCGGGCGGCCCGCCCGGCCGGCCTGCTCAACGGCGTACAGACGATCCGGCAGTTGCTGCCCGCCGAGGCGCTGTCGCCCCGGCCCGTGGCCGGGGTGCCCTGGCGGATGCCGTGCGGGCAGATCACCGACGTGCCGCGGTACCGCTGGCGCGGGGCGATGCTGGACGTGGCGCGGCACTTCCAGCCGGTGTCGGTCCTGCGGAGGTTCGCCGACCTGCTGGCACTGCACAAGATGAACACCCTGCACCTGCATCTCACCGACGACCAGGGCTGGCGGATGCCGGTCTCGGCGTACCCGCGACTCACCGAGGTCGGCGGAGTCCGCTCCCGGACTCAGCTCGGCCCGGCCGGCAGCGACCAGTACGACGACACGCCCCATGGCGGCGCCTACACCGCCGAGGAGTTGCGCGGCCTGGTGGCGTATGCCGCAGAGCGCGGGGTCACCGTCGTGCCGGAGATCGAGATGCCCGGCCACGCGCGGGCCGCCCTCGCCGCGTACCCGGAGCTGGGCAACTTTCCCGAGCGGCGGTTGGACGTGTGGACGCGGTGGGGCGTGTGCGAGAACGTCCTCGGCGTGCACGACGGGGTCCTGGAGTTCTGCCGGACGGTTCTCGGCGAGGTGATGGACGTCTTCCCGTCTCCCTATGTGCACATCGGCGGCGACGAGTGCCCGGCGGCCGAGTGGGAGTCCAGCCCGGTGGCGTTGCGCCGCACCGCCGAACTGGGGCTGGCCGCGCCCAAGGCGCTGCACGGCTGGTTCCTGGGCCGGATCGGCGCGTTCCTGCAGGCGGCCGGCCGCCGGCCGCTGTGCTGGGCTGAGGACTCCGGGGTACTGCCGCCGGACTTCACCGTGATGCCCTGGCGGGACACCGCGCACGGCCTGGCCGCGGCCCGGCGCGGCCATGACGTGGTGATGGCGCCCTACCGCTCCACCTACCTGGACTACCCGCAGTCGGACGACCCGGGCGAGCCACTCGGCCAGCCGGGTGTGGTGGACCTGTCGGCCGCACACCGCGGCGGCGCTCCCACCGACTGGGACCCGGAGTCCGCGGCCCGGGTGCTCGGCACCCAGGGCCAGTTGTGGAGCGAGTTCATCCGCACCCCCGCGGAGATCGAGTACCTGGCCTTCCCCCGGCTGGCCGCGCTCGCCGACCGGGCGTGGAACCCGGCGAGCCGGTGGTCGACGGACTTCCTGCCCGCCCTGCGCGTCCACGAGACGCGCCTCACCGCACTGGGCGTGACCCACCGGGCGACCCCGCCCCGGCGCAGCGTCTCCCTCCCCGGCACCACCCTCCACTGAACGCCCGCGCGCAGCGTGGGAGATCACGGAAACACCCGACCCGCACCGTCGAAAGGGATCACCGTGTCAGGAAAGTTCCGCGTATCCGCCAGAACCAGAACCGCGATCGCGGTGTGTTCGGCAGCCGGCCTCGCCTGTGCCGTGCTGACAGCGCTGCCGGCGTCGGCCGCCGACGACTCGCTCGTCGCGCAGTACCGTACGAGCGCCTCCGGGGCCACCGCCGATCAGTCGGAGCCGTGGCTGAAGGTCACGAACACCGGCAGCACCACCGTGCCGCTCAACCGTGTCACCGTGCGCTACTACTTCAAGGCAGACGGGCCGAACACCAACTACCGCTTCGCCTGCTCGTGGGCGGTGAAGGGCTGCTCCAACGTCACCGGCACCTTCGGGACGCTGGCCCACCCGACGGCGAACGCCGACCGCTACCTCGAGATCGGCTTCACCTCCGGCGCGGGCTCGCTCGGCCCGGGTCAGAGCACCGGCGACCTGCAGCTGCGGTTCTACCGCGCGGATTGGCAGAACCTCACCCAGTCCGACGACTACTCGTTCAGCGGCTCGCAGCCCGCGTACGCCGACTGGACGAAGGTCACCGTGCAGGCGAACGGCTCCGTGGTGTGGGGCACCGCACCGGCCGGCAACGACCCGACGACACCCACCGACCCGCCCACCGATCCGCCGACTCCCGGCAACCCGAACGCGCCGACACTGTTCGACGACTTCAGCTACTCCAGCAGCTCCGACGCGGCTGTGGCGCAGCACGGCTGGACCGTGAAGTCCGGTCAGGGCGGTCCGGGTGTGCCCGGCGCGACCTGGTCGCCGTCGGACGTGACCTTCGTCGGGGACGGCGCGGGCGGCAACAAGGTGCTCAACCTCAAGCTCACCACCGACGGCACGGCATCCGGCACCCGTGAGACCGAGATCCAGACCACCGACAGGAAGTTCAAGAACGGCACCTACGCGGCCCGGGTCAAGTTCAACGACACCCCGACCGGCGGCCCCGACGGCGACCACGTCAACCAGACCTTCTTCACCTTCACGCCCCTGAAGGCGCCGATGGACCCGGACTACGGCGAGCAGGACTTCGAGTACCTGCCCAACGGCGGCTGGGGCGAGACCCAGAACATCATGTACGAGACGTCCTGGGAGACCTACAACCCCGACCCGTGGAACGCGGTCAACGCCCACGGCCAGCAGTACGCCAGCTACGACGGCTGGCACGACCTCCAGATCACCGTCGACAACTCCAACATCACCTACTACATCGACGGCCAGCAGGTGGCGCAGCACGGTGAGCCCTACCTGCCCGAGACCCCGCAGTGGATCGACTTCAACCACTGGCTGATCGACCTCTCGGGTCAGACGAGCAACACGTCACGCTCGTACAACGAGCAGGTCGACTACGTGTACTTCGTCAAGGACCAGGTGCTCACCCCGGCCCAGGTGAAGTCCACGGTCTCCGGGCTGCGGACGGCCGGAACGGCGTTCAAGGACACCGTCCCGGCGAGCTGACCGCGCTGACTCCGCCCGCCGCCGGGACGCCGTCGGCGGGCGGGTGCGTGCCCGCTCTCAAGGGCGGCCGACGGCCGTCCGCGTGTCGCCATGGGCCTCGGACAGGCGAAGGGCCGCTTCCTCGGCCGTGCAGTGGGCGAGGAGCATCACGACGGCGGTCTTGGCGTGGCCGCCCGCGTCCCGCAGGGCCGCCGCCGCGGTCTCGGAGGTCGTGCCGGTGGCCTGGACGACGATGCGGCGGGCCCGGTCGACGAGCTTGTCGTTGCTCGCCCTGACGTCGACCATGAAGTTTCCGTAAGCCTTGCCCAGGCGCACCATCGAGGCGGTCGAGAGCATGTCGCAGACCATCTTCTCGGCGGTGCCGGCCTTGAGCCGCGTCGACCCCGTGAGCACCTCGGAGCCGGTGGGGACCTCGATCGGGATGTCGGCGTACCGGGTCACGACCGCGTCGCGGTCGCAGGCGACCGTCAGGGTGACTGCACCCTTGGCCGCGGCGTGTTCCAGGCCGCCGATGAGGTAAAGGGTGCGGCCGCTGGCGGCGAGGCCGACCACCGTGTCCCGTTCGTCCAGGCCGATTTCGTCGAGGTCGGCGACCGCCCTTCGGGGTTCGTCCTCCGCACCCTCGACCGCCGTGACGAAGGCACCCGGGCCGCCGGAGAGCAGCCCCACCACCTGCTCGGGGGCGGTGCCGAAGGTCGGCGGGCACTTGACGGCGTCGAGCAGGCCGATGCGGCCGCTGGTGCCCGCGCCCAGGTAGATGAGCCGTCCGCCGTGACGCAGCGACTCGGTGATCGCCTCGACGGCGGCTCCTATCTGCGGGAGAGCGCCGCGACGGCGACTGTCCGGTCCTCGTCATTCATGACCGAGAGCAGTTCGGTGACCGACATGCGGTCCAGGCCGGCGGTCCGCTCGTTGCGGGTCTCGGTGCCGAGTGTGCTCAGGTCCACGGCGCGGTCGTCCTTTCAGGTGATGCGTGCCGCGGAAGGGGGGAGGCCGGGGGCCGGCGGTCAGTCCTCGGCCGAACCGCGACGCCGCGCCGGCCGGCACCTGCGCCGCTGGAGCGCCCCGTAGGTCTTTTCCAGCGCCGCGGTCGCGACCTCGTAGGACCGCTGTGCGACGCCGACGAACAGGCAGTCGACCAAAGCTAGTTGGGCGATGCGGCTGACGGTCGCGCCGGAGCGGAACGGGGTCTCCCGGGCGCAGGTCGTCAGAAGGAGGTCCGCGCCCTGTGCGAGCGTCGAGCGCGGGGCGTTGGTCAGAGCGATCGTGGTGGCGCCGTTCTCCGCGGCGGCCTGGAGCGGCTCGACGGTGTCCTCGGTCTCGCCGGAATGCGAGATGGCCAGGGCGACGTCGCCGGGTCCGAGGAGGGCGGCAGCGGTGAGCGCGGCGTGCCGATCGGTCCAGACGAAGGCCACTCGGCCGATGCGGTGCAGTTTCTGGTGCAGATCCTGGCCCACGAACGCGCTGGCGCCGACGCCGAAGATGTCGACTCTGCGGGCTTCGGCGACGACGTCCACGGCCCGGCCCAGCACAGCGACATCCACTCCGGCCCCGGTGTCCTCCAGGGCGTGGACCTCGTTGTAGATGATCTTGCTGACTATGTCGTCCAGGGTGTCGGTGGCGCTGATGCCGGTGCCGGGTGCCGGGCGACGGCCGCTCAGAGCGTCCTCGCGCGCCGCGGCCGCGGCCAGGGCCAGGCGTAGATGCGGGTAGCTGGTGATCTCGATCGCCCGGCAGAAGCGCATCACCGTCGCCACCGAGGTGTCGGCGCGTCCGGCGAGGGCGCTGATGGCCAGCTCCGCCGCCTCTGCCGGGTCCGCCAGGACCGCCTCGGCCACACGCCGCTCCGACGGGGCGAGGGACGGCATCGTCGCGCGTATGCGCGCCAGCGTCCGGGCGGCGGGAGTGCCCTCCGCGGGCTGGGCCGGTGAGCCGGGTGGTTCCCTGTGGGCCATCTCGGGGTCATCCCTCCTGCGTGGAGGCCCCAACGTAACTACGCGCCCGGCGTCACGTCAAAAAGTTACGCATAAATCCACGTGACGTAACTTATTGACACCCGGACGCGATCGTTCCGATACTCGCTGGACCGCGACCGGTCGGTCGGTGGCCCGGCGGCCGTCCCGTGACCGACCGGGCGACGACATCCCCTGTGACACGGAGGCGTGCCGTATGACAGCAGCAGTGGCCGTGGACCTGGGCAAGACCGGCTGCCGGGCCGTGTGGTGGGCCGGTGGCGACGGTCCACCCCAGCACCTGAACGAGGTGCCCGGAGCCCCAGGGCTGGCCGCCGACGGCGGAGTGGCGGCGGCCCGTGCCGCCGTGCTCGCCGCCGTCCTCCCCCTCCTCGGACGGGAACCCGCGGTTCGCCCCGCGGTCGTCTGCGTGGGCGCCGCGGGGGCGGCATCCGCACCGGAGGCCGCCCGTGCCCTGGCGCTTCTCCTCCTG
>NZ_JBHXLV010000065.1:0-30095 GCF_042721685.1 Streptomyces sp. NPDC058459
GTGATGGTGCGCGGGGCGACCGGCTGCTGGGGGCTTCGCCCGCGTTCGACGGTGTTCGGACACGCTTCGTGAGCCTTTGGCTTTACTTTCTCTTGAGCGGAACCGCTCCGGCCCGGTTATCCTCCTAACCCTTACGGGGGCACGCGCCCCGCTGTCCTGAATCGTCCGATGGGTGCGGAGCATGATCGAGGCTGTTGGCCTGACCAAGCGGTACGGCGACAAGACCGCCGTGCACGACCTCTCCTTCCAGGTACGTCCCGGCTCGGTGACCGGGTTCCTCGGGCCCAACGGCTCCGGCAAGTCGACGACCATGCGGATGATCCTCGGGCTGGACAACCCCACCGCCGGCTCGGTGACCATCGGCGGCCACCCGTACCGCAAGCTGCCCAACGCTCCGCGTCACGTCGGCGCGCTGCTCGACGCCAAGGCGGTGCACGGCGGCCGGTCGGCCCGCAACCACCTGCTGAGCCTCGCGCAGCTCTCCGGCATCCCGGCCCGCCGGGTGGACGAGGTGCTCGGGGTGGTCGGCCTCCAGGAGGTGGCCCGCAAGCGCTCCAAGGGCTTCTCCCTCGGCATGGGCCAGCGCCTCGGCATCGCCGCCGCCCTCCTCGGCGACCCCCAGGTGCTGCTGTTCGACGAGCCGGTCAACGGCCTCGACCCCGAGGGCATCCTCTGGGTCCGCAATCTGATGAAGGCGCTCGCGGCGGAGGGGCGTACGGTCTTCGTCTCCTCGCACCTGATGAGCGAGATGGCGCTGACCGCCGACCACCTCATCGTGATCGGACGCGGTCAACTGCTCGCCGACATGGGTGTGACCGACTTCATCTCCGCGAACTCCGCCGATTTCGCCCGGGTACGCACCCCGGACACCGAGCCGCAGGCTCGGGAGAAGCTGACCTCGGCGCTGACCGAGGCGGGCGGCCATGTGCTGCCGGAGCTGAACGGCGCGCTCCGGGTGACCGGTCTCGCGCTGCCCCGGATCAGCGACCTCGCGCACGAGGCGGACGTACGGCTGTGGGAGCTGTCGCCGCACCAGGCGTCGCTGGAGGAGGCGTACATGCGGATGACGCAGGGCGTCGTCGACTACCGCTCCACCGTCGACCAGCGCTCCGGGCTCCAGCAGCCGCTGCCGCCCGGGGTGCAGCCCCCGATGCCGGTGCCGGGCCAGGGCCAGCCGGGCTGGTACGCCCCGCCGCCGCCCCAGCCGGGCAGCCCGTACGCCCCGCCGGCGCCGGCCGCTCCCGGCGCCCAGGCCCCGAACCCGTACGCCGCGCCCGCCGAACCGACCAAGCCCGAGGACTTCCGATGAGCACCCAGCAGCCCGCGACGCCCGAGGCGTCGGCCGTCGCGTCCGGCGGTTCCCACTCCGGCTACAGCTCACCGATCCCGGTGACGCCCACGCATCTGGGGCACGCGCTGGCCTCGGAGTGGACGAAGATGAAGTCGGTGCGCTCCACGGTGTGGACGCTCGGGGTGTTCGTCGTGCTCGTGGTCGGCATCGGCCTGCTGGCCGCGGTGGCGGTGCGGGGCGCCGGTGAGCTGGACGGCCAGAACCCGCTGACCCTCGGCTTCTTCGGGCTGCTGCTCGGCATGATGTGCGTGATCACGCTGGGCGTGCTGACCACGGCGTCCGAGTACGGCACGGGCATGATCCGTACCACGATGACCGCGTGCCCGAGCCGGGGCCGGGTGCTGGCGGCCAAGTCGATCGTGTTCTTCGTCGTCGCCTTCGTGGTGACGCTGGCCACGGTGTCCGTCGTGGCGCTGATCCAGACCTCGATGCTGGAGGGCCAGGGCAGCAGGACCCCGTCCGGCACGGAATGGCTGAAGGCCACCCTCGGCATCAGCCTCTACATCGCGCTGCTCGGCCTGCTGTCGCTGCTGGTCGGCTCGATGATCCGGCACTCGGCAGGCGCCATCACCATCATGATCGGTGCCGTGCTGGCCCCGCTGGTGATCGCGCTGTTCATGAACGCGGGCTCGCTGGAGAAGGTGCAGCAGGCGCTGCTGGAGTACTCGATCCCGAGCCAGATGGGCGTGTTCTACGACAACACCCTCAGCCACTCAGGGCCCTCGGGCTGGGAGCCGCTGTGGATCATCCTGGGCGTGACGGCGGCGGCGTCCGCGGGGGCGTACGCGCTGCTGCGGAGCCGGGACGTGTAGCCCGCGCGCCTTTCAGAACCCGGGCCAGTTGCCGGACCGCCGTACCCGTGTGGCGCGGCGGTCCCGTGCGTTCCAGCACGCCTTGTGCCAGTGCCGCCGGTCGTCGACGCCCATGTGGTCCGGCCAGGCCACCACGTGCGGGACGCCGGAGGGGATCACCTGGTCGCAGCCGGGGCAGCGGTAGGTCTTGCCGTCGGCGCTCGCCCCGGCGACATGGCGGACGTTCCACTCCTCGCCCTGCCAGCTCTCGGTGGACTGCCAGCCGCCGTACCGGCCCGACCGGTCGTCCTCGGCACCTCGGCCGGACGAGTCTGCCGTCTTCGGTCGGTTGCGACGCGGGGACACGGGACACCTCTCGGGGCTGTACAGGGAGCACGGACGGCGTCCAGCCTACGCGGCGGCCGACGGCGGTACGCGTAGGTCACCGACCCGCACAAGTCCCCTCCCGGACCGATCCGATTCCAGCAGAGAAGCAACCATTCTGAAGACAATCCGCAAATCCCTCCACCATGCCGTGTCCTGGGCACGTGTCATGTGGTTATGCCCGTCGGGGGAGCTCCCGATCGGAGCCAAGGAAGCGGGAATTGCGATGCGCGTAGGAAGTTTTGTGCTGGCGGCCCAGTATCCGGGCCAGGGCGCCGGAGAGGCCCTGCACCGGGCGGTGCGCTCGGCGGAGGTCGCCGACGAGGCCGGCCTGGACACGGTGTGGCTGGCCGAGCACCACTTCGTGCCGTACGGCACCTGCCCGTCGGCCGTCACCCTGGCCGCCCTGCTGCTGGGCCGCACCCGCCGCGTCCGGGTCGGCACCGCGGTCAGCGTACTGCCCTCCACCCACCCGGTGACCCTCGGCGAGCAGGCCGCGCTGCTGCATGTGACGAGCGGCGGCCGGTTCGTCCTCGGCGTGGGCCGCGGGGGGCCCTGGGTGGACCTGGAGGTGTTCGGCGCCGGCCTCGGGGCGTACGAGCACGGCTTCCCGGAGTCGCTGGACCTGCTGCTGCGCTGGCTGCGCGAGCCCTCGGTCAGTGCCTCGGGCAAGCGGTACGCCTTCCGCGAGGTGCCGGTGGTGCCGCGCCCGGCGGACGCGCTGACCGAGACTCCGGGGCCCGAGGTGGTGGTGGCGTGCACCTCCCCGGGGAGTGTGCGGCTGGCGGCGGAGCGGGGACTGCCCATGCTGCTCGGCATGCACGCCGGGGACGAGGAGAAGGCCGAGATGGTCGCCCTGTGGCGGCGCCACGCGCGCGCGTCGGGCCGGCCGCCCGAGGAGATCGCCGCCGCGGGCCATGTCTCGGCCGGGGTCTGCCAGCTCGCGGACAGCCGCACCGCCGCCGTGGAGACGCTGCTGAAGGCGATGCCGGGCTGGCTCAGACAGGGCCTGGAGGCCCATGTGACGGTGGACGGCCGGGCGCGCGCGATGCGCGACCCGTACGCCTACACCGAACTGCTCTGCGGGATGCATCCGGTGGGCACGCCGCAGCTGGCCGCCGACCGTCTCGCGGCCACCGCCGAGCGCACCGGGATCTCCCGCTTCGCCCTGCTGGTCGAGGGCTCGGGCGATCTGGACGCGACGGAGGAGAACCTGCGGCGCCTGGGCGCCGAGGTGCTGCCCCGGCTGCGCTGACCGCACCGGCTCCCCGGCCGCCGGGCGTGCTTGCCGCACCCGTCCCGCGGGGCACCTCCCCGGACGGAAGCGGCAAGCCGGCGGCCATGGAGCCGGCGTCGCGCGTGTACGTCAGCAGTCCCGCAGCTCCGGCGACTGGTTGAGCAGCTGGGCGCGCACCGAGGTGAAGCGGGCCAGCCGTTCGTCCACCGAGGAGTCCAGCGGGAAGACCGCCACCCGGTGGCAGTTCTGGAAGGCCAGGCGTACGCCGAAGTGGCGCTGGAGGGCACCGCGTATGGCGTCGCTGGCGAGGGCGCGCAGCAGCTGGCCGCGCGCCTGCTCGTCCGGCGGGGGCGTCTGGTTGTCGGCGAAGGGTCCGCCGTCCACCTTCAGCTGGGCCACCAGAGAGCTGATCATCTCCCATGCGAAGGGCAGGGAGGTCCGGACGCAGTCGACGAATTCTGCTTCGTCGACCTCGCCTCGCTCGGCCTGTTCGAGTAGGGCCGGTGAGACGTCGAGCGACATGGGTTCTCCTCTCGCACCCCCAAGGGACAGGGGTTGCCGGACAGATAGGGAAGTACGCGACACCGGACACGCTCCGCACCCCCACCGCGGCCTCCCTTCTCCTACGGTAGGCAACCGTCGGTGACCACACCAGCAGAATGCGTATATGGAACGGTCGTCCTGCGGTCACAATCGGCCAGGGATGAACAAGAGTTTCCAGGGACAATTGGGGTGGCCCACTGGACGCGGGTGGTGGCGGGCACATGGTGGGGTCCGGGCGGATCGCGTGCACCGGCGCGCGTCGAGTAGCGTTGCCGACCATGCGTCTCGTCATTGCCCGGTGCTCGGTCGACTACGCCGGCCGGCTCACCGCCCACCTGCCCTCGGCCCCCCGCCTGATCCTGGTCAAGGCGGACGGCAGCGTCTCCATCCATGCGGACGACCGGGCCTACAAGCCCCTCAACTGGATGTCGCCGCCCTGCACCCTCAAGGAGGGTGTCGGTGACGAGGCGGGTGTGTGGACCGTCATCAACAAAGGGGGCGAGAAACTGATCATCACGATGGAGGAAGTCCTCCACGACTCGTCCCACGAGCTGGGGGTGGACCCCGGTCTGATCAAGGACGGCGTGGAAGCGCACCTCCAGGAACTGCTCGCCGACCGCATCGAGACGCTCGGCGAGGGCTACACCCTCATCCGCCGCGAGTACATGACGGCGATCGGCCCGGTCGACATCCTGTGCCGGGACGCGAACGGCGGCACGGTCGCCGTCGAGATCAAGCGGCGCGGTGAGATCGACGGGTCGGAGTCGAAGGAAGGTACCGCTTCATCCAAGCCTAGGCACTGGGCTGTGGAGATCAAGAGGCGGGCCACGATCGACGCCGTGGAACAGCTCACGCGGTACCTGGAGTTCCTGAACCGCGACACCACGATTGCCCCTGTTGGCGGCATCCTCGCAGCTCAGAGCATCGCGCCACAGGCCCGGACGCTCGCCGAGGATCGCGGCATGAGGTGCGTCGTTCTTGATTACGACGAGCTTCGCGGCATCGACAACAAGGAAGACCGGCTGTTCTAGCAGGCCGATCATGCACGCCCAGCGCCCCCGGATCTCACGCGAGACTGGGGGCGTACGTCGCAGCTCTTCTTCGTCGCCCCCCACTCTCCCTATGAAGAGCGCTTCTGGTCGCATCCCGGGTACCGCTCAGCGATCTTGGCAGGGTGCCGACGCCCCCTTGACCGCCCCTCGGGACGGTGGGCACGATGACACCGAGAAAGTTTCTCGTCCATTCGAGCAAGGAGAGCCATGCGCGCTCAGTTTCTCGGCAAGGACCCGGAGTCGCAGGTTGGCCAGTCACCGACGCTCTTCGCGACCGACCGCACCGACCGTAAGACCTACATCGCCCAAGGGTGGGTCGTGACCGACCCCCAGGCGCTCGCCGACGTCGGCCCGGTCCCCGAGGGTGAAGCGATCATCGAGATCCCCGAGGATGTCCTGAAGTTCTACGCCCGCCGGTACCAGGAGGAGGAAGGGCACTGAGCCGCATCGTCGGCGACGAGTTCGGCGAACTGTTTCGCACCTTCAAGCACACAGCGTTTCGTTTGGAAGTGCGGGACCGCTACGACTCATCGTACGAGAATGAATCGTTGGGTAAGTTCCTTCGCAGCGAGCCCGACGATCTGCCATGGATGCAGGACTGGCTCACGATGATTCGTGAGGCGACAGATAAGGGCCTGCGCTTCTCACGAGTTCGAGTTGTCAGCCTGCCCCTGACCGACTACAGCCGCTTTGGTGTCTGGTGCGCTCAATTCACCAACGGCGCGGGCGAGGATATTCGGTATCTCACCCGCGACGAAGCCAAGGCCGAGGAACTGCCCAACCACGATTACTGGTTGTTCGACAGCAGTAAGCTGGTGCGGATGCACTTCGATGATGCGGACCGCTTCCAAGGCGGCGAGCTGGTCGAAGATCCGGCCGTGATCGTAGAGCACAACTACTGGCGTGATGTTGCCTGGCACCACGCCAGACGACGGGATGACTTTGCCACCGAACAACAGCAGCAGCGCGACTAACGTCCAAGAGGCGCGTAGCGCGCTGGGCAAGCGACTCCGTGAACTGCGGCAACAAGCCGGCCTGACCGGCAAGCAGCTCGCGGAGTCGCTGGCATGGCCGCCATCCAAAGTGTCGAAGCTGGAGAACGGTCGGCAGACACCGACCGACGACGACATCCACGGGTGGACGCGGGTCACGGACACTGCGGATGAAGCCGAAGCCCTGCTTGCATCCCTCCATACCCTTGAAGTCCAGCACGCCGAATGGCAGCGGCAGTTCAAAACAGGTCTGAGCGCTCACCAAAACGAGATTGCCGACCTGGACGCGCGAACCAAGTTTTTCCGCGCCTTTGAAGCGACGGTCATTCCTGGGTTACTGCAAACGCCCGAGTATGCGCGGGCCCGCTTCGCTCAAGGGATCGCCATGTTCCAGGCGCCCAACGACATCAACGAAGCCGTCCGGGCACGGGCGCAGCGTCAAGAGATTTTGTACCGGGCGGACAAGCGATTCCACTTCGTTCTCACCGAAGCAGCGCTACGCTTCCGCCTCGCCTCACCAGAAATCACCCTTGGCCAGTTGGATCGGCTCGTTTCTCTCTCCGCGCTGCCGAACGTGAAGCTCGGCATCATCGGGTTCGAGACGCACTACGTGGTGGCCCCGTGGCATGGCTTCTGGATACTCGACCACGACCGCGTCATGGTCGAGACCTACTCGGCAGAGCTGAACCTTGCCCAGCCTGGGGAAGTCGAGCTGTACGGCCAGGTCTTCGAGCAACTTGCCGCCGTCGCCAGCTATGGCAGGGCAGCGCGGGCGATCATCACGGGCGTCATTGACGATCTCGCGCCGGATGCCCCCGAAGATGGCTCCTGATTTCTGCGCCCTTCACCCGTTAGTGGAGTTTCGAGAAATACCAAGAAACTTTCTATACGTGCACCTTCCGCACCCCTACGCTCCCCGAAGGACGGCGAATCGCGTCCATCCTTCTGGGACTTGGGGAGAGCCAGGTGACCATCACTGTTCCGCTATTGAGCCGGGAACAGATCAACCGACTGCCGGAGCGTGCCCGAGAAGTCGTCGAGTACCGCAAGAGCGGCCTCAGTCTGAACCACATCCAGGGGTGCCCGCTGGACTGCGCCTACTGCATCCGTCACACCTACGGGCTGTGGGACCAACGGCAGCCGCGCGCCCTCATGACCGACGCCCAGGCCGTCGAAGAACTGGTCAATCACCGGTACTTCCAGCCGCACGTGACGCCGGTTCAGGTGTTCAACCGGGCCACTGACCCGTTCCTGCCCAACGTCCGGCCGCATACCTTCGCCGTACTGGAAGACCTCGACAAGCGTGAGCTGCGTAACCACGTGTTGGTCATCACCAGGCACGCAATGAAGACCGACGACGTCGACCGGCTCAACCAACTCCGGCACGTCAAGGTGACGTTGTTGTTCACGTACTCGGGGATCGACAACAAAGACATCGAACCGTACCCGTCCAGCGTGGCCGCCGAGTCGCTCAAGCTCATGAGTGAACCGCCGGGCCGCAGCTATCGGACGGTTCTGTACTGGCGACCGCTGGTGCCAGGTCTCAACGACTCCCCCGCACACCTTGACCGGGCGTACGAGCTGAGTCATCACGCCGACGCCACGGTCTTCACCGGCCTGTTCTACCGGGGCCAGATCGCCGACTACTACAAGGCGAACAACCTCCCGGAGCCGTACGACGAGACCGCCCGCCGCAAGATCGTGCCGGAGACGCTGGAAAGGCGCGTCCTCTCAACCTTCGCCGGCTGCGACTCGTTGTTCCGCAAGACCTCGTGCGCCGTGTCGTTCGCCCATGGGGAGGCCGACTACAACGGCCACTACGGCATCCGTGAACTGTGCGACATCTGCCCGCTCGCACAGCTCGACCTCTGCAAGAGCGCCCATCGAGTACCAACGGCACAGCAGATACAGGAAGTCGCCTCCGGCTTGCCGGACGCCAGCGGCCTCGTGGTCGTCGACGTTACGGAGCGCGCGGCCATCGTCGCCGGACTCGCCGAGGAACAGCCGCGCTACTACCTGCAACATGCGCTTGGCTTCCAGGTACACGACGTGCGCCACCCGCACCGTGACCGCCGCCATGGTCGGGCAGAAATCGGATGGAAGGAACCGGAGCAAGATGACTGACTGGACGAACCTGGACTACGTCGTCGTGGACGTGGAGGGCAACGGACAGCAGCCGCCCGACCTGGTGGAGTTGGCCGCCGTGCCGATCGTCGGCGGGGTCATCGGGGAACCGGTGAGCTGGTTGGTTCGGCCAGATCGACCGATCACGCCCATGGCCCGAAGGATTCACGGCATCACCAACGAGGCCGTTGCCGATGCGCCGGTGTTCGAGGACATCAAGGTTGACGTGCTGCTGGCCTTGTCGCATCCGGCGCTGGTCGCCCACAACGCGCACGTTGACGTTGATGTTCTCCGGCGCAAGCTCACGGGGTGGGAGTGCCCCGAGGTCTTCGACACGCTCAAGCTGTCGCGCCGCTTCGTCCCGAACCAGATGAGTCACAAACTGGGGTCGTTGGTCGAGGCGTTCAAGCTGGCCGAGGGGCTGTCCTCGGGGCTCAGGCCCCACCGCGCCACGTACGACGCGGTGGTCACGGCACGGCTGTTCCAGATGCTCGCCACGACGAACAGCGTTCCGCGGTCGCTGGATGAAATCCGCGACCAACCGTCAGGGGGTGGCAGGGATGAAGCTGCGACCCTTTTCTAGCCATGAGCGAGGCATGTTCGTCACGGTCGACGGCCCCAGCGGTGCCGGGAAATCCACGATCGTTCACCACCTGGCGCAGATGCTCGTCGCCGAGGGCGAACACGTGCACGTCACGGCCGAACCGTCGAAGGGGCCGATAGGGGATCTCTGCCGTCAGTTGACGGAGACGGTCACCGGTCACGCCCTCGCGTGCTTGTACGCCGCCGACCGGTACCACCATGTCGAGACGGAAGTACGACCGCACCTCGAAGACGGCCGGACGGTCATCAGTGATCGGTACATCCCCTCCGGTCTGGTGATGCAGCGGTTCGACGGCGTTGATCCGTCGTTCCTCTGGCAGCTCAACGCCGAGGCTGACCGGCCCGACCTCGCGGTGATCCTCGAAGCCGACCCCGAGGTGATCTCGGAGCGGCTGACGGAGCGCGGACCACATAACCGCTTCCAGCTCGCGCCGGGCAGCTCTCACGCAGAGGTGCACTTCTACCGGCAGGCGACTGAACGCCTGATCCAGGCCGGTTTCGATGTGCTGCGGGTGGACTGCAACCAGCGGCCACCCGAGAAGGTGGCGGGCGTCATCCGGGATCGGCTGACGACCTTCTTCGCAGCACCTCGTCAGTGACGCGCCCGTGATTGGTGAGGCGCGCACTTCCAGCTGATCCACCACCGAGTGATCCAGCAATCCACGAAACAGCAGGGCTGGCGACGTTGGCTCAGCGTCCGTCGCCAGTCCTGCACCCCCCGTTCCTGCGGAGCGCAGAGCGATGAAGCCTCCGATCTACGGCTACGTTCGGGCACTTCCTGACCTGGATGACCAAGCCGTCAGCTACCTACACGATGAACTGGCCCACTTCGCCGTTGCGGCGGGGTTCACGTTGGCCGGGGTCTTTGTCGAACGCCGATGGCTCCACCTGGCTGCCTGGGATGCGTTAGTCGACCACTGCAACCAGCACGAGGTGCGAAACGTGGTCGTGCCGACTTCCGAGCACCTGCACACGTTGCCCGCCCTGTCCTTCGTGATGCAGAGCGTCATCGAGGACGTCATAGGGGGCTGCGTCTGGTTCGTCCATCCCGACACAGCCGAGGAGCTGTCGTGTCCGTCCAGGTCGAGGAGCACCGCCCCGTGAACGTACCCCGTCAACCGAACCAGCTTTTCACCACCAGCATCCGCCTGGCCGCTGTGTCCTCGGCCGTACCGTGCTCGCGGATGTTCGTGCGGGACATCCTCGATCGTTGGAAGCTCGGCGACTACATCGAGGTTGCCGAACTGGTGGTGAGCGAGCTTGTCACCAACGCCGTGAAGATGACCGGACCAACCAGCCCCGAGCCGAAGTCGTGGGAGATAGAGACACACCACGTGATCGGGGTGCAGCTCCGCGCCACCGGAACCAGTCTGTTTGTGGAAATCTGGGACGGCAGCCCCGTCGCCCCCGTAGCGAAGAACCCGGACAGCAACACCGAGGGCGGACGCGGCCTGATGCTCATCGGGGCGATGGTGAAGCAGTGGGACGTGTACCGGCCGCAGTCAGGCGGCAAAGTCGTCTGGGCTGAACTGGAACTGGGCAAACCCGCCGAACCTCCGCCACCGCACCATCCACCCCTGACGGTGCGTGTGCCGGGGATGGCCACAGCACCCCGCGGAGCGATGGAGAAGACAGCGCACCTCGGGCTGATCGAGCGCATGTTGGATGGATCGCCCCGATGGGACGAGCAGTCGGAGGGTTGAAGCTCTGGCCGGACAGCAGACAAAGCGGCGTCGTGATCTCACTGGTCACGATGCCGCTTTGTAGTCGGTAGGCAGCAGATCCCACTACCCGGAGGCGACGCCATAGGACGAGCCGACCAACATCGGGCCGGCGGCGGAGTGTTGGTCACCTCAATCCAGTGATACCAGGACAAGGAATCAAACTTTTGTTCTATGTGGATGGGAGGTGCGCCTTCACTAGAAGACTTTGCCGGTTCTACCCCTGTAACTATCGGGTCGCCTGCTACGCTCCTTGACACTTGTTCGCAGGTGGGCGGTGGGGGCGCAAGGGACGGAATAATTCCGCCATTACGCTTATGCTCGCCTCCGGATGACGAAAGACTTAAAATGGGGGGCATATGCTTTCAAAGATCGTCATCCAGAACTACCGCACGTTCCGCAACTTTAAGCTTGACTTTGACCCCAAGATGAACATCTTGGTTGGTGACAACGACGCCGGTAAGTCGACGATTCTTGAAGCGATTGGCCTTGCTCTCACGGGCAAGCTGCATGGGCGCCCTCTATACCAAGACCTATCGCCGTACATTTTCCACCAGGACACGGTAGGCGAGTGGATTGCTGCCCTCAAAGAGGGGCGCGCAGTCCCGCCTCCAGAAATCATCATTGAGCTCTTCCTCGACTCGATTCCTGAAACGGCTGCCCTCAAAGGAACGAATAACCTCCAAAGGGTTGATGACCCCGGAGTGCGCATCCGCGTCGCGCTTAACCCTGACTATGATATGGAATACAAGGAGTTCGTAAAAGAGCCGGATCATGTGCGGCTGGTTCCGACCGAGTATTACCGCGTTGAGTGGCTCGCCTTCTCTGGCAATGGGGTGACTCGCAACAGTATCCCTGCTTCGTCTTCGCTCATTGACGCCGCGAACATCCATCTCCAAAGTGGCGTTGACTACCACATGAAGCAGATCCTCAATTCAAAGCTCGATCCCGACGACCGGGTAAAGCTGACTCGCGCGTACCGCAACCTGCGAGAGACGTTCGCGGAAGACGAGTCGATCGTAAAAATCAATGAATCGCTGCGAAGTAATCCGAGCGGTATGAGCGACCGCGCACTGACGCTGAATATCGACGTATCACAGAAGGCAAATTGGGAAACCGGCATCGTCCCGCACCTTGACGACCTTCCTTTCCAATTCGTCGGCAAGGGTGAGCAGAGCGCACTAAAGATTTTGCTCGCCTTGAGCCAAGACGGAGAGATGGCTCACACCATCCTCGTCGAGGAGCCGGAAAACCACCTGTCGTTCCCGAACCTGGGGAAGCTGGTGCGGAAGATCAGCGACAAGTGCAAGGATAAGCAGGTCTTCATTGCCACGCACAGCTCGTACGTCCTGAACAAGCTGGGCCTTGCAAAGCTCGTCCTGCTGTCCTCGGCCGAGGGGTTCCACCTCGACCGACTTCCGGCGAGCACACAGATTTACTTCAAAAAGCTGTCAGGGTACGACACCCTGCGCCTGGTTCTGGCGAAGCGGTCGATCCTCGTTGAGGGGCCGTCGGATGAACTGATCGTCCAACGGGCCTACATGGACGCACACGGTGGCAGGGTGCCTGCCGAAGATGGCATCGACGTCATCAACGTCCGCGGACTCTCCTTTAAGCGCTTCCTTGATATCGCGTCACTGCTGCCGGAAAACCGCGTTGCAGTCGTCACAGACAACGACGGCAAAGATGCGACCGACGTCAAGCGGAACTACAACGCCTACGCTTCCTCTCCTAACATTTCGGTGCACGTGGGCGAGGATGCCAACTTCAAGACGCTGGAGCCGCAGCTTTTCAAGGCGAACGGCCGTACTGCGCTGAACGCGGTTCTCGGGCAGAACTTCACGACAGACGACGGCCTGCTCGACTACATGAAGAAGAACAAGACCACCTGCGCGCTGGCCATCTTCGAGAGCACCGAGACCATCACCATGCCGGAGTACATCAAGGGTGCCGTCAATGCAGTCGCATAACAACCGAGTCATCATTGCAGCGGCCGGCTCGCACAAGACCCAGCACATCATTGACTGCGTTCTCGGCGATCCGACGAAGCGCACCTTGGTGACGACCTATACCAACGAGAACCTGAGCCAGATCGTGAACAGGCTCAGCAATGGCACAGGGATTCTTCCGAGTCACGTCACGGTCATGGGGTGGTTCACGCTCCTGATGAACCAGTGCGCACGGCCCTACCAAAGCTACGTTCTGGGCGAGACCGGCGTCATCAAAGGGCTCAACTTCTCAGAGCCTGGCATCCGGTATGCACGCAAGGACGAGCCCAAGAACTACTACCTCGACCCCGCCAGCGCGGTGTACCGCAACCAGGTCGCCGCCCTCGCTCATGAGGCGAATCGGCGAAGCGGCGGCATGGTCGTGAACCGGCTCGCGGAGATGTTCGACCACATCTACGTCGATGAGATCCAGGACATGGCGGGCTACGATCTCGACCTGCTTGAGTCCGTGATGAAGTCGCCTATCTCCCTTACGGTGGTGGGCGACCCCCGACAGGCGACCTACTGGACGAACACTTCCCCGAGATACAAGCGGTACAGGGGGAGCGGCATCGTCGACTGGTTCAGCGAGCGCCCCAAGCTGTGCACCATCGAGAGCCGTACCGAAAGCTACCGGTGTAACCAAGCGATCTGTGACTTTGCGGATGACCTGTACCCGAAGCTTCCTCGCACGATCTCGAAGAACACCGAAATCACGGGGCACGATGGCATCTTTCCGATCAAGAGATCGGAGGTAGGCGAGTACGTGCGCAAGTACTCACCCGTCGTGCTGCGTTGGGACCGCGGGACAAGAACAGGAAACCTCGAAGCGATGAACATGGGCGCTTCGAAGGGTAGTACCTACGACCGTGTGCTCATCTTCCCGACGAAGCCCATGATATCCTACTACCGCACCCGCGACTTCAACCAGCTCAAGGAGCAGGCGAAGTTCTACGTGGCCGTGACACGTGCGAAGTACAGCGTGGCCTTCGTCCTCCCGTAGAATCGAAAAATTGAGTGGCCCCTCTCGAACCCGGTCACTACCGTTGACCATGATAGGAATTTTTCGCGCGAGAGGCGTAAATCATGGCAATCGACGAGTTGGCGACAAGTCCGTGGGACTCACCGATCTTCCAGCCGATTCTACATGAGGCTGGACTCGCGGCCCAAGCCTTGTGCGTCGGACTCACCACTTTGAGAAAGGCTAATTACCAGCAGACGGAGAGGTACTATGGGGGTTTCTTCAACTACACGATCGGGCTGGAACGTGTCATGAAGTTGACCATCCTGCTCGACTCACTTGTGACGGACGGGAAGTTCCTGAGCGACAAGCAGCTCAAGGATTCCTACGGTCACGACTTGAGTAAAATGCTTAACGCCGTACGCGAGATCCGAGCGAAGCTCGATCAGGGTGAATTTCGTTGGCAATTGCCGCACCCCAACATCATTGACGACGCGGTGGCGTTTCTTGCTGAGTTCGCCAAGACCACCCGTTACTACAACCTCGACGTCCTGTCAGGTAAGACTCCGTCTCTTCATCCGGTAGCTCGCTGGTTCCAGGTCGTTGGAAAACTGTAGCGAAGGAGGGCACCTTCCTCTGCACGGCACTGGCGAGGTATGTCATTGAGGTGCTTCGCCACCGAGAGTTTTCAGCACAGTGTGCAGGTTACGCGATTCCAGACTTTGGCGATTTCTTCTTCTTGTTCAACAACGATGACGCTCTTCTCAAGAACCGCAAGTCCTTCGTCGTTAGGTGATCGAGCGCAAAGCTGCTCTGCGGTCATCGTGAACGCTTCGACTAACCGCAGGCCGACCAGGGGTAGTTGGTGACCGCGACCCGAGCCAACGAGCCCAGAAACGAAGAACACCCCGCGACCGGCAGCGGACGCGGTGGCGTTCTTCGCTGGGGTGCGAGGTGGGTTGTCGGTGCGTTCAGTCGTCCGAGACGCTTACGGCGAAGACGTCACCTTCCGAACACTCGTAGGTTGGAATGACTTGCGCGTACATGTCGTCCAGCTCCGGGGACTCCCCGCACGAGTAGGCGATCATACGGACGCGGAGCCCCTGGGCGCTCGGGGTAGCAGTGCCGTCCACGACCCAGCCTTCGAGGTACCAGTCCGGATACTCGTGGAAGATGACCGGACTGTCTGAGGGATGCTCCCCGGTCTTGTCAACCTCATAGCGCGGTTCCGCCCTGGTGATGGCGACCTGTACGGTGCCGCCCTGCGGCAGTTTGACGGTGACCGTCTTCGGGTTGCTGTACGTCGCGCTGAACAGTGCCGCCTTGAGCTCCTCGATGGTGAAGCGGGGCTTCTGGTGTACGGCGAGGGTTCCGGGCTCGAAGCTGAGCTTCCGAAGACGCCCACCATATTCTCGCTCGGGCTTCTCGTCGGGACGAATGGGGACCGACATGGTTCTGTGCCTCTTTCTCGATTCGGATGGGGCACGCCGCCGGTTGAATCAATCAAGCGGGGTGCCACAGCCGAAGATGAGAGGCGAGGAGCTATTGCCGATAATGACAATTTCTATACTTTTTATAACATATCAAGATCATTTGGTCAATAGTTGGGCCTAATGCTCGAATCGCACTCTGATAGCAAATTGGACCCACCCGTTCGCCTGCCGCACGATGCCGTCTTGCGTCCTCGCGCCAAGCAGCGCGCCGTTATCCGTCGTGATTCCCTCGGTGATCCCGCCGTCCTCGTTCGCCGTCTCCTTCATCGGAAGACGTCCCCGGTCAAGACCGGCGTCCTGGATGGCCTTGGTGATCAAGAAGGTGGAGCGAGGCACGTAGTACAGGTGAACCGGCTTCTCGGCGACGAAGTTGCACGAAGCCCAGATCGTCGCGGCGTTGTCGGCCATCAGGTACGCGGAGATGTGCGGGTTGTAGACCGGCTGGTTCTTCGGGGTGCTGATCCGGATGCGGACATTTTGGAGCTGGGCGGCCGGGTTGCCTTGGTCGAAGTTGGGCGCCACGTCGTTGGCGAACCAGGCCCAGCAGATGTAGACGTGATCGTCCTCGGCCGCGATCTTCATGGACCAGTCGTCCCGGTCCTTGTCCCGGCACTGCAAGAACTGGCGCTCGTCGCCGTAGGTGGACTGATCGGTGATCGAGTTGAACACCGCGTACGGGGGTGGGCTGTTGACCGAGTACGTCTTGCGGCCCGGCCCCCACCCGGCGGTGTTGTCGATCCCCTCCCTTGAGGCCGAGCTGCCATTCACGGGCGCGACCCTGGGCGGAGGCAACAGCCCTTCGACATGCGGCAGCGAGGCTGCTTGGCCGGACCGGCCTTCGAGAACGAACGGCGTCACAGTGGTAGCCACGGCTGCAACGAACGCCAACGCGAGGTAGGCCAGACGCATCTTCTGGAGGCGCCGGCGGTGAGGTTGAAGGGGCGCTTCTTCCGCCGCCGCGGGCTCGTCCTGGTCGTCGTCCTCGACGGCTTGAGAGACGGCGTCAGTGAAGGGGTCGACCAAAGCTTCGGCCCGACGATCCAAGATCAGGTCGGCCAGAGCGGGAAAACCGATCTTGTCTTCGTAGTCCGAGAGAGTGCGGGGAGACCGCTCGATGTAGGCCCTTCCTCCTCCCGCTGGGGTCGCTGTCGCCTGTCTGCGACGTTCAACAACGCCTACATGTGCTTCCAGACCCTCACCGATGGCGAGCGCGACGCGGACTGAACGTGCAACCAGACCATCACCAAGAACTCCGATCAACTCATCGAGCTTCACTCTGGCTTGCTCGGCTGTGCTCACCAACAGGAGCTCGAACATCCAGCGACGCTTGTTGAGCTTGTCCAGGGTGACCCCATCGTCAGTGCGCATCTCCCTGAAGGCTGCGATCAGCCTGACCTTGTCATTCACTCCGTAGTCCCTCTGTCACTGCACGCCACTGCCGCTGAGTGTCCCATGCGGCCGTTCGCAGCCCACATGCAGCTTGAACCTGCACGTCAGCGACATGTACCGCAGAGGGGTCGCTGGCCGACCGTTGACATGCGCGATCACCCAGCGCGCTGACCAACGGAAGAACAGGAACGTCAAGTTGAGCGAACTCGACAGGTACGACGGCAGCGGACGCGGGTCCGTGGCCTGCCGTCCGTCCCGCGCCGCGCGGAGGACCCAGCAGCGCGGCGAACTCGACCTCATGCAGCTTGCCAACTCGGGCAGGCTGGCGGAGGTCCGGGGAATGGTCCGCCGCCGACTGGCGGAGGAGGGCATGGCCGACGTGACCGACGTCGGCAACCTCGCCCGCGAACTGGCGAACGGTGACGCCTACATCGCGAGCCTGCTGGTCCCCATGGCTCAGGAATTCGCCCGCACCACCGCGCGCGACATCCGGGAGTTCGGGCGCGGGTTCTGAGTGAGCAGGTGGCTTCTCGGAATCCTCGTCGCGCTCGGTATATACGCCGCGCTCTTCGTGTTCGCGGCAATCGACACCCGGCTCAGCTCCGCGAAGAAGCGCAGCGCCTTTGAACAGCGGCTCGTCATGCGGCGGCGGAAGCGGCGCGTCGAGCGGGAGCTACGGCGAGTCGCCCAAAATCCCGACACCGTCAACCCGAACCGGTCCCGTGCTGAGATTCGGCGCGAACAAATGAGATGGAGGTGATTCACATGTTCCAGGCAATGACCGAAGACCAGAGCGCCGCCCTTGGCGGCGTCTACTTCCTGGTCTTCTTCGGCGGCGTGATCTGGCTGCTGTGGTGGTTCAACCGGCGCTTCGGCGAAGGCATCCGGCGCAGCGAGCGCAAGCGGCAGATTGAAACCTACGTGCGGCGGTTCGACTACGACGCCGACATTCTCAGCGAAGTCATGGACGACCTCGACAACGAGTACGCACGCCGTCACCGCCGCTGATCCCGACCGGCCCCCTCCGCACGTCCACCGGGGAAGACAGCCGAGACCTTCTCTCGGCCACGGCCACCCCGGCCGGACAGCTTCACGCGGCAGGGGGCCGCGTCGTAGATCTACCTGACCAACCCGCCGCCGGCCACGCCTCGTAGGTCGGCGGCATCATCCCGAAAGGCTGCCCCGTGGCGAAGGCCCGGAACTTGTTGCTGCTCCTGCTGCTGGCCGCGCTGACGATCCGCGTGCTCTGGCTGGCCGTTGAGCCGATCCTTGCTTACCTCGTGAGCGGCCTGGCGGTGCTGCTCGTGCTGGGATTTTTCTACCACCGCATGACGAGGTGGTGACAAAATGACGCAAACCTACCGCCTCAACTTCCCGTCGGAGCTGCGCGCCGACCACGTCGCAACGTGGCTGCGCGCTTGCTCCGGCACGCTTACGACCGGGCCGCGGCGGCTGTTGGACGTCACGTCCATGACCTTCGAGGTCGAGGCGACAGAGGCGGGTATCTCGTACCGGCTCGTCGTGCCGGATGAAACGGCCGACTTCCTGACCGGCCAGCTGCGCGCGTTGGTGCCCGGTTCTACGGCCACGCCGGCGGGCGCGGATGACCGCGCGCACCAATGGACGGCCGCGGTCGAGCTGGGACAGACGAACCCACGGCGAACGCTCGGCACCGTGAACCCCGACGCCATGAGCGCAAGCCTGCTCGCGTCGCTTACGGGCCTCGGCCGGGGTGAAGCACTGCTGCTTCAGTGGGTCGCGTCACCGGCACTTCGGCAGCGACCACCGAAGGCCACGAGCGAGCTGGTCTTGCCCGGTTCACGGTTCGCGCCCAGGCCCGACCGTGACCGGATCAACGACGTGCGGGCGAAGCTCAGCGAGCCCAACTTTCTCGGCGTGCTGCGTGTCGCCGTGAAGGCAATGGGCAAGCAGCGCGGCGAACACCTCCTTGCCCGCGTCCGTGCCAGCCTCCGCGCGGTCGGCACAAGCGACAACCGGCTCAAGCAGCGGCTCGTGACGAGTGGCCGCGCCGTTCAGCGGGTACAGGCGCGGGCGGTGCCGACGCTCTTTCCAATGCAACTGGCCGGCTCCGAATTGGTCGCCCTGATCTGCTGGCCGGTCGGCGCGCCGCATGTTGCCGGGCTTCCACGATCCCGGACACGGCAGCTTGCCGCCACGGGTGCCGTTCCGCGTACGGACGGCGTGGAGCAGCTCACCCGCTATCTGGAGCTGCTCAACCGCGATCCCCACCTCGCCCCGGTCCGCGGGGTGTTCGCTGCGCAGGAGATCAAGCCGCAGGCCCGGGTGCTGGCCACGGACCGGGGCATCGGCTGCCAGGTCCTCGACTACAACGCCATGCGCGGCATCGAGGACGACAAGCTCCGCCTGTTCTGAGCCCCGGCCCGCCGGACCCTCACATCACCGGCGGCTCGGCGCTCGCGGACTCCGTCGTCCCACTGTAGGCGGACGCGGTGGCGGCCTCCGTGGGGCCGCTGGCCGAGGTCGAGGTCGCCGGGGACGACGAGGAGTCGCCGGAGGGCGTCCCGGACTCGCTCGGCCCTTCCGACGTCGTGGGCCCGCCCGAACCGGTCGGGGACGCGCTGGGGGGCTCCTCGCTCGTGGTCGGCTTCCCCGACGGACCCGTGGAGCCGCCCTGGGGCGGCCTGGGGGTGGTGCCGCCCCCTGTGCCGTCCGTGCCCGTCGGGTGGGCGGCCGGTGCCGTGGCGCTCGGGGACGGCGCGGGACCCTCCGAGGTGGCGGCACTCCTGTCCGGGCTGGGGACGGCGGGACGGCCGGCCGTCGCGCCGGCCGGGGCCGGTTCGTCCTTCCCGGGGACGGCGCCCAGCGTGCCGTCGTCCAGGTCCTGCGGCGCGGTCGGGTTGGAGCCGACCGTGCTCGCCGGGTTGCGCCCGGCGCCCTCGTCGGAAGTCATGCCGAGGGTGACGACGGTGCCGAGCACGGCGACCAGCAGCGCGCCGGACCCGGCGGCCACCAGGTTGCGCCGGGCCATGGCCCGCACCCCGCCCCGCTCCCCCGGTGCCCCGGACCGCGAGGTGACGACGGTCTCGTTCGCGTAGCCGTGCGAGGGGGTGAACGCGGCCGGGGCCAGGGCGAGCGGCGCGGTCCGGGACGCCGGGGGCTCCTCGGCCGTCAGCGCGGCCAGGCCCGGCAGGTCGCCGCTGCGGTCGGCGACCAGGGCGAGGGCGCGGCGCCCCGCGACGGTGCCCCGCTTGTCCGAGAGCGCGGTCCGCAGCCCGTGCGACGCCTCCAGTTCGGAGCGCGCCCGGTCCAGTTCACCGTTGATCAGCGCGAGGATGCCCAACTCATGGTGGAAGTAGGCGCGTTCTGCGCTGTCCTGGGCCAGCCGGGCGGCCTCGGACCCGGCGTGCAGCGCCTGCTCCCACGCCGTCCAGCGCAGTCCGGCGGCGAAGGCGGCCGAGGCCGCGTGGGCGAGCCGGACGGCGCACGACTGCTCGTCCTCGCCCTCGGCGGCCGGTTCGGTGCCGGGGACGACGGTCTCCAGGGCGGCCAGCACCGCGTCGGCCTCCGCGCACACCCGCTCGGGGGTGACGGAGGCGTGGGCGGCCCACCAGGCGTAGTGCCGGGCGGCGGTGAGGGCGTGGGCGGCGGCGTCCTTGTCGTAGCCGGCGGCCTCCAGCTGGGCGCGGACCCCGGCCGCGAGGCGGTAGCGGGGGCCGGCCGGGGAGACCAGCCCGCAGCCGAGGAGTTCGCCGAGCGCGGCGTCCGCGTGGGTGTCGCCGATCAGGGCGGGCAGATGCGCCGGGTGCGGCAGCTCGCCGTCCAGGGCGACCGCGATACGCAGGGCGGCGCGGGCGGAGCCGCTGAGCCGGGAGGCGAGCAGCGGGGCGGGCGCTGCGGCCTCCGCGAGGGAGGGCAGCGGCACCTCCTCGGCCTCCTCGTCCTCCAGCGGCAGGCCGAGCATGGCGTCGGCGGGGGCGCGTACGTCCTCGAAGACGCCGTACTCGTCCACGACGCCGCCGCTGGCGCGCAGTTGCTCGCGCTGGCGGAGCAGGGCGCCGGCCTGGACGAAGCGCAGCGGCAGGCCCTCGGACTCGAACCAGAGGTCCCCGGCCCAGACGGCCTCCTCCTCGGTGAGGTCGCGGCCCACCGAGCGCTCCAGGATCTCCACGCCGGCCGCGCGGTCCAGTCCGGGGAGGCCGACGTCCTCGATGTCACCGGCGGCGGGGGCGGGGGTGTCCGGGGTGGCGGCGAAGAGGAACGCGCAGTCGGGTGCGGCTTCCAGCAGTCCGGTGAGGGCGGCGCCGCCGAACTCCAGGTCGTCCACGACGACGACGGCGCCGATCTCCCGCACCGCTGCGCGCAGTTCGTCCGGCTGGAGGCGGTGGCGGGGGGCGTCGTGGACGGTGTGGAAGAGGTCGTGCAGCAGGTCGTCGGGGGTGCGGTGGAGGCCGTCGAGCCGGACCACGCCGTCCGGGGCGAGGTCGGCGCAGTCCGCCGCGACGAGGTCGAGCAGAGCGGTGCGGCCGGAGCCACCGGGACCGGTGAGGCGGGCGGTACGGCCGTTGCTGAGCAGCCGGACCAGCCGCTCGCGTATCTCCTGACGCTCCAGCAGCTCGGGCTCGGGCAGCTGGAGTCCGGGCGGGGCGGGCGGCAGGGCGGCCCGCTCGTACTCGGCGCGGCCGGCCGGGGTGCGCTTGGCGGGGCTGTCGGGCCGCTGGTGCGGCGGGAGGGATTCGATCTCGCCGCCGTCCACCGGGTTGACGGTCAGCAGGAAGTCGCCGCAGACGAGCCGGGTGGTGCGGGCGGGCACGGGGCCGCTCGGAGCGAAGTCGGCGGTGAGGGGGTCCCGGGGCGGACGGCGGCTCGGTGCCTGACCGTGGTCCTCGGTTCCCGGAAGTATCGGGTCCATGGGTTCAAAGCCCCCAAAAGCGTCGTGTGCCGATCTCGGCCCCTCCCGGCCTGCCGCACATCGCGCTGTCGCTTCTGGTCCGGGCCCGCTCGCGGAAATCACGAGGCGGCGGGCGACCGAACCCTAAACCGTCGGGCCATGTGCCCGACAGAGCGGGGTGCCGGACAGCCCGAGAGATCCGGGAGATCACCATCCGGGCAGGAATGTGCGCGACGCGCCGTTCAGGACGACTTGGAGCCTGCCCCGGTACCCGGCTCTCACACGCGGGGCAGCGACTCCACGCCCACTGCGCCCTCGATGGCGAGAATGCGGTGCAGCCGGGTGGCCACCAGCAGCCGCTGCAACTGCGCCGGCACCCGGCGCAGCACCAGGCGGCGGCCGCAGCGGCCCGCGCGCCGGTGGGCGCCCATAATGACCCCGAGTCCGGTGGCGTCCCAGGAGTCCAGTTCGGACAGGTCGAGGACCAGGTCGCCGATCCCGGCGTCGAGCGCCGCGTGCAGGGCCGTACGGGCGTCCGCCGCGCTGCGGACGTCGAGGCGCCCCCCGACGACCAGCTCGGCGTGGTCGCCCCTGATGTGCATATGCGCTCCCCGTTGAGTGCGAGTGGCGTTCTTTCCTGACGGTGCTGTGCAACGTCTGACTGTGTCAGTGCCGGTCCGGTTGCTGGTTGTAAGCGAACCGATACCGAATTCACCCTCGGGGGTGATCCCCCCGGGGCGGTGGTGCGGACGTGTACGGGATCGGCGGGCGCCCCGGACGCGGTCAGTACGTGTAGAAGCCCTGCCCGCTCTTGCGGCCGATGTCACCGGCGTCCACCATCCGGCGCATCAGCTCGGGCGGGGCGAACTTCTCGTCCTGGCTCTCGGTGTAGATGTTGCCGGCGGCGTGCAGCAGGATGTCGACCCCGGTCAGGTCGGCGGTGGCCAGCGGGCCCATCGCGTGCCCGAAGCCCAGCTTGCAGGCGAGGTCGATGTCCTCGGCGGTGGCCACGCCCGACTCGTAGAGCTTGGTGGCCTCGACCACGAGGGCGGAGATCAGGCGGGTGGTGACGAAGCCGGCGACGTCGCGGTTGACGACGATGCAGGTCTTGCCCACCGACTCGGCGAACTCCCGCGCGGTGGCGAGGGTTTCGTCGCTGGTCTTGTAGCCCCGGACCAGCTCGACGAGTTGCATCATCGGCACCGGCGAGAAGAAGTGCACGCCGACCACGCGCTCGGGGTGCTCGGTCGCGGCCGCGATCTTGGTGATCGGGATGGCGGAGGTGTTGGAGGCGAGCACGGCGTCCGGGCGCACGATCTTGTCGAGCGCGCGGAAGATCTCGTGCTTGACCTCCAGCTTCTCGAAGACGGCCTCGATCACGAGGCCGGCGTCGGCGGCCTCGTCCAGGTCGGTGGTCGGGGTGATCCGGGCGAGGGCGGCCTCGGCGTCGGCGGCGTCCAGCCTGCCCTTGGCCACGAACTTGTCGTACGAGGCCCGGATGCCGTCGGTGCCGCGCTTCAGCGCCTCGTCGGTGACATCGCGCAGGACCACGTCCCAGCCGGCCTGAGCGGCGACCTGGGCGATGCCGGACCCCATGAGACCGGCCCCGATGACGGCGAGCTTCCCTGCCACTCCGACTCCCCTTACACGCTGTTCATGGTTCCTCCCGGCGGACATTAGCGCTCGGGCGACGCCTTGAGGACCGTAAGTAACGCGTGTCACGGTCTCAGGGCGTGAGACACCCGTCACGTTCCGGTCAGGTCGCTCCGGGGCGTCAAATCCACACCGCTTCGCGGCCTTTGGGGCAACTACGCTGGCCCTATGGTCAATCTGACGCGTATCTACACCAGGACCGGCGACCAGGGCACCACCGCCCTCGGCGACATGAGCCGCACCACCAAGACCGACCTGCGGATCTCCGCGTACGCGGACGCCAACGAGGCGAACGCGGTGCTCGGTACCGCCGTCGCGCTGGGCGGCCTGGACGAGGAGGTCGTCACGGTCCTCACCCGGGTGCAGAACGACCTGTTCGACGTGGGCGCCGACCTGTCCACCCCGGTGGTCGAGAACCCGGAGTACCCGCCGCTCAGGGTCGAGCAGTTCTACGTGGACCGGCTGGAGGCGGACTGCGACCGGTTCAACGAGCGGCTGGAGAAGCTGCGCTCGTTCATCCTGCCCGGCGGTACCCCCGGCGCGGCCCTGCTGCACCAGGCGTGCACGGTGGTGCGCCGGGCCGAACGCTCCACCTGGGCCGCGCTGGAGGCCCACGGCGACACGATGAACCCCCTCACCGCGACCTACCTCAACCGCCTCTCCGACCTCCTCTTCATCCTGGCCCGCACGGCCAACAAGGAGACCGGCGACGTGCTGTGGGTACCGGGCGGTGAGCGTTAGGACGGGGTACGGGGGGCCGGCTCCCTCTTGGGGAACAGGGTGTAGCTCGCGGCGATCACCAGGTTGATCCCGATCAGCCACCCCATCCGCAGTTGCCAGTCCCGCAGCGGGCCGGTGCGTCCGGCGTCGCCGACGTACCAGACGGCTGCCTGGAGCAGGGCGGCGGCGACCACGGCGGCCAGGACCCAGCGGCCCGCGACCTTCCATTCATGGACGGCGCGGGCCCGCCCGTACTTCGGGGGCTTGACCGGTGGCGGGCCGCCCGCGAAGCGGTGGGCGATCCAGGCGTCGGCCCAGGTGACGGTGGAGTGGCCGAGGCCGGCCGTGAAACCGATGTAGACGGCGGCGAGGCCGTGGCGCCAGTCGGGCTCGGCGCCGTGCCTGAGGTCGATCGCGGTGACCGTGAACAGCACCAGCTCCAGCAGCGGTTCGCACAGCAGCAGGGCGAGCCCGGTGCGCGGCATCCGCAGGCCGTACCGGAAGCCCAGTCCGGCCGCCAGCAGCACCCAGAACGCCACCTCACAGGCGATGATCAGTGCGACGATCACAGCTCGCTCCTCTTCCTCGGCGCTCGAAGCGCTCCTTCCAGCCTCCCGGTCGCGGGGCCACCCGGCGTCGTCGGCGGTGACGAGACCGGCGTAAACGAAAGAGGGACCCCGGGTCCGCCTTCCTCGGGGCGCGGGCGCCGGAGGCCGTGTTGGATAGGGGCATGACCCTCGCGTTACCGCGCCCTCACCGCGACGACGTGCGCATCGCCGTCGGCGGGCTGCTGGGCGGGGTCCTGCTGTGGGCGCTGGGGACACAGCCGCGCGTGCCCACGGGAGCCCAGGTGCTGTGGCGGGTGTCCTGGGCCCCGCTGATCCCGCTCGCGGTGACCGCCGCGTGCGCGCTGCTGCGCCGCACCCGTCCGCGCGCCGGTCTGGTGATCGGGACCGCCGCGCTGGCGCTGGACACGGTGACCGTCGGCGGCATCGTCACCCTCGTGCTGTACACCGACCTGGTGTACGCGGCCGTCCTGTACGGCGGTTCCGCCACCGCCCGCCGGGTGCCCTGGGTCACCGGGATGCTGACGGTGCTCGGCGGGGTGGTGCCCGCCGCCGTGGGGCGTGATCCCCGGTGGCTGCTGGCCGGGGTGGCCGTCGGCGTGGTCGCGTTCGCCCCGGCGGCCACCGGCTGGGTGGTGCGCGACCACCGGGACGCGGCCGAGGCCGCCCGGCTGCGGGCCGAGCAGACCGCGCTGCTGGCGGAGGTGGACCGCACCCAGGCGGTGACGGCCGAGCGGGCCCGGATGGCGCGGGAGCTGCACGACCTGGTCGCGGGTCATCTCTCCGCCATCGCCATCCATTCCACGGCCGCGCTCTCCCTGGACGACCCGGAGACCTCCAAGGACGCGCTGGCGGTGATCCGGGAGAACAGCGTCGAGGGGCTGGCCGAGATGCGGCGGCTGATCGGCGTGCTGCGGGCCGGCTCGGCCGACCGGGAGCCCTCCGCGATCCCCACGCTGGACGGACTGGCCACGCTGGTGGAGGGCGCTCGCGCCAACGGGCTGGACGTCCGCCTCGACGCCGGTCAGGGCAGGGTGCCCGCGCCGGTCGGCCTCGCCGCGTACCGGATCGTGCAGGAGTCGCTCACCAATGCCCTCAAGCACGCGGGCGAGGGCCCTGTCGAGGTCCGGCTGCGCCGGCGGGCCGGCGTGCTCGACGTCCGGGTGACCAGCCCCTACCGGCCCGGTGACACCCCGCGCGCCCCCGGTTCGGGCGCCGGGCTCGCCGGGATGCGGGAGCGCGTGGCGCTGCTGGGCGGGGAGTTCGCGGCCGGTCCCGAGGGCGCCCGCTGGACCGTGCGCACCGCGCTTCCGCTCGCCGAGGGAGAGTCCCCGTGATCCGAGTCCTGGTCGCCGAGGACCAGTCGGCCGTGCGGGCCGGTCTGGTGCTCATCCTGGGCAGCGCCCCGGGCATCGACGTGGCCGGGGAGGCGGCGGACGGCGAACGCGCGGTGGAGCTGGCGCGGGCGCTGCGGCCGGACGTGGTGCTGATGGACGTACAGCTGCCGTTGCTGGACGGGGTGTCCGCGACCCGGCTGATCGTGGCCGAGGGGCTGGCGGACGTGCTGGTGCTGACCACCTTCGACCTGGACGAGTACGTCTTCGGGGCACTGCGGGCCGGAGCGGCCGGGTTCCTGCTGAAGGACGCCGAGGCGCGGGAACTGGTGGCGGCGGTGAGGACCGTGGCGCGCGGGGAGGGTGTGGTGGCGCCGGCGGTGACGCGGCGGCTGATCGCCGAGTTCGCCGGGCAGCCGGCCCGGACCGCCGACCGGAGCGTGCTGGACGGGCTGACCCCGCGTGAACGGGAGGTGCTGACCTGTGTCGGCGAGGGGCTGTCCAACGCGGAGATCGGGGAGCGGCTGACCATGGCGGAGGGCACGGTGAAGACCCACGTGAGCCGGCTGCTGGCCAAGCTGGGGCTGCGCAGCCGGGTGCAAGCGGCAGTGCTGGCCCAGGAGTTGGGGGTGTAGGGGCGCCTCTGTCCAGGCGCCCCCTCCCCTATCGGTCCGCGTCGCTCGTGGCGTCGCGGTCGGCTGCGGCGGCGGCTGGTTCGGCCGCGGCCACCTTCTGCTTCATGTCCGCGTAGCCCGAAGGGGTGCTGGACGGGGTGGCGGCGTCGTCGTGGCCGCAGGCCGTGGCGAGGGCGGCGAGGGCGGCGAGGGTGACGGCGGCCGCCGCGCACCGGGGGGCGTGCCTCACTTGCCACCGTCCTTCTTGCGCGGGCGTCCGGGGCGACGGCGTCCGCGCGCTGCCTCAGCTGCTGGTCGCCGGCCCGGTGCAGGTCGCGTGCGACCAGCTGGGTCAGCAGCCAGCCGGAGGCCAGCACCAGCAGCGGGACGGTGCAGCCGACTGCGAGGCCGACCCGGGTGGAGAGCCTCATGAGGCGCTCCGGAACACGAAGCCGACCCCGCGCACGGTGTGGACCAGCCGGGGGCGCCGCCTGCCTCCAGTTTCCGGCGCAGATAGCAGACGAAGGTGTCGACGGCGTCGGTGCGCACCTCGAAGTCGTAGCCCCAGACGCGCCCCAGGAGCTGGTCGCGGGTGAGGACGAGCCCGGCGTTGCGCATCAGCACCTCCAGCAGCTGGAACTCCCGTCGGGTCAGGTCGAGCACGCGGACCTCGCGCAGGGCGGTGCGGGCGCCGAGGTCGATCTCGATCCCGGCCTCGCGCAGCACCTCTGGAGCCCGGCGATCCGGTCGGCGGTCTCGTCCAGCGCGGACAGCATCAGCACGGGCAGTTCGCGGCCCTCCGCGCGCAGCCGGGTGCACACCTGGATGCCGCTGAGGCCGGGCATCGACACGTCCAGCACCAGTACGTCCGGCTGTTCCTGTCCGATGGCGGCGAGCGCGCCGGTGCCGTCGGCGGCGATGCGCACGCGGAAGCCGTTCAGCCTCAGGCCGCGCACCAGGGAGCAGCGGATCGCCGCGTCGTCGTCTACCACCAGGACCGTTCCGGGGCTTGCCGAGTCACTCGCACGTCCTCCTCGGGGACTGTCAAGTCTCAACAGCGGCCGAGCAGTTGAGGTTAAGTCGAATTGCGGAACAAATGGTCCAGACCTATTGACCGCTGGTCCAGACCTTTCCTATTCTCGCGGCAGCATGGGCGTGAAGGCTCAGTCGCGCCCCCCATGCCTCGTGAAATCCCCCCGACATCGAGGGAGGCGCACATGCGCTTCAGACACAGAGTCGCGGCGGGTGCCGTGACCCTGCTGCTCCCCCTGGCCGGACTCGTCGGCCTCGCCGCCCCGGCCCAGGCCGCCGGCGACGTCACCGCCACCTATGTGAAGTCCCAGGACTGGGGCAGCGGTTTCGAAGGCAAGTGGACCGTCAAGAACACCGGCACCACCGCCATCAGCTCCTGGACGATCGAGTGGGACTTCCCCTCGGGCACCTCCGTCTCCTCCGCCTGGGACGCCGACGTCACCTCCTCCGGCACCCACTGGACGGCCAAGAACAAGCCGTACAACGGCTCGGTCGCCCCCGGCTCCTCCGTCTCCTTCGCCTTCAACGGCGCGGGCACCGGGTCGCCCAGCAACTGCCGTCTGAACGGCGACAGTTGTGACGGCACCACGGTCCCAGGTGACGCGGCCCCCTCCGCCCCCGGCAAGCCCACCGCCTCCGCCGTGACCGACACCTCGGTCAAGCTGAGCTGGTCGGCCGCCACCGACGACAAGGGAGTCAAGAACTACGACGTGCTGCGCGACGGCGCGAAGGTCGCCACCGTCACCACCACCTCGTACACGGACACCGGCCTGAGCGCCGGTACCGACTACTCCTACAGCGTGCGCGCCCGGGACACCGCCGACCAGACCGGTCCGGCGAGCGGCTCCACCGCCGTGCGCACCACCGGCGGCGGCACCAACCCGCCGCCCACCACCGGCGACAAGGTCAAGCTCGGCTACTTCACCGAGTGGGGCATCTACGGCCGGAACTACAACGTCAAGAACATCGTGACGTCCGGCTCCGCGTCCAAGATCACGCACATCAACTACGCCTTCGGCAACGTCACCGGCGGCAAGTGCGCGATCGGCGACCCCTACGCCGACTACGACAAGGCGTTCACCGCCGACCAGTCGGTCAGCGGCGCCGCCGACACCTGGGACCAGCCGCTGCGCGGCAACTTCAACCAGCTGCGCCAGCTGAAGGCCAAGTACCCGAACATCAAGGTGCTGTGGTCCTTCGGCGGCTGGACCTGGTCCGGCGGCTTCGCCGACGCGGCGAAGAACCCGGCCGCGTTCGCCCAGTCCTGCTACGACCTCGTGGAGGACCCCCGCTGGGCCGATGTCTTCGACGGCATCGACATCGACTGGGAGTACCCCAACGCCTGCGGTCTGTCCTGCGACACCAGCGGCTCGGCCGCCATCAAGAACGTGGCCGCCGCGCTGCGCGCCAAGTTCGGCGCCAACTACCTGGTCACGGCCGCCGTCACCGCGGACGGCTCCAACGGCGGCAAGATCGAGGCCGCCGACTACGCGGGCGCGTCGCAGTACCTCAACTGGTACAACGTGATGACGTACGACTTCTTCGGCGCCTTCGACGCCCAGGGTCCGACGGCCCCGCACTCCCCGCTCACCTCGTACAGCGGCATCCCGAAGGCGGGCTTCACCACCGCCGACGCGATGGCCAAGTTCAAGGCGGTCGGCGTCCCGGCGAGCAAGCTGCTCATCGGCATCGGCTTCTACGGCCGCGGCTGGACCGGTGTCACCCAGGACGCCCCCGGCGGCACCGCCACCGGAGCCGCTCCGGGCACCTACGAGGCGGGCATCGAGGACTACAAGGTGCTCAAGGGCTCCTGCCCGGTCACCGGCACCGTCGCGGGCACCGCGTACGCCCACTGCGGCAGCAACTGGTGGTCGTACGACACCCCGTCGACCATCGCCGGCAAGATGAGCTGGGCCAGGAACCAGGGCCTGGGCGGCGCGTTCTTCTGGGACTTCACCGGGGACACCAGCAACGGTGAACTCGTGACGGCCCTCAGCAACGGCCTGTCGTAGGTGAGTTCGGGGGGCCTGGCCCCTGAGCGACGTTGACGCTCCCCCAGACTTCGTCCGGGGACCCCCACCCAGCGAGTGAATGTGGCTACGCCACATTCACTCGCTGACCGGGCGGGGCTGCTTCCAGCCACGCGAGAAATCCGGTCAGCGCGTCTTCGCTCATGGCGAGTTCGAGGCGGGTGCCCTGGTGGACACAGGCGAGGATCACCGCGTCGGACAGCAGCGCCAGTTCCTCCTCGCCCTCGGGCGGCCGGCGGCCGGCCACCTCGATCCGCGAGCGCTCCAGCACCCGGCGCGGGCGCAGGGCGTAGGAGAAGACCCGGAACCACTCGATGCGGTCGCCGTTGTAGCGGGCGACGCCGTAGCTCCACCCCTTGCCGTTCACACTCGCCTGGTCACCCTGCTCGGTCACGTCCCAGCGCAGCGAACAGTCGAAGGTGCCGCCGGACCGCTGGATGAGTCTGCGGCGCAGGCCGAACAGGAACAGACCCACCACCACGAGCGCGACCACGGTTCCGCACACAGTCAGAGCGAGGACCATCGACACCGACCTCCTCGTCTTCCAGGTAGGGGGACTGCTTCGGGTCAGGGTAATGAAACCGCAGAGCCAGGTAATGGAACCGGAAAAACACCCGGATTCACCTCAGCCGCGGCCGGCACCGGAA